>JAFUDL010000126.1 GCA_017459225.1 Kiritimatiellia bacterium | reverse complement strand
GTGCGCGTTGTCGAGCATCGTTATGCCGAGCGACTCAAGCATCGGACGCCACTCGGCGTAGTCGTGGTAGTATTCGTGGTTGCCTGAGCATCCCATCACGCCGTGGCGCGCGCGCAGAGAGGCAAGCGGACGCATATCGTCCATACGCTGCTCCGGCGAACCGTCCACGAAATCGCCCGTGATGCACACAAGGTCGGCGTTTAGCGAATTGACGACATCCACTATCCCCTGCGTGCGCGCCCTTCTTGCGGCGGGGCTGCAGTGCAGATCGCTCAGATGCACTATGCGGAATCCATCGAACGCCTCGGGGAGTCCTTCCACCTTAACGTCAAGCTCCCGCACGCTAGGCACGCGCACCCCTTCCCAAATTCCCCATGCCGCAGTGCCCGCCGCGACTGCGGGCATCGAAAGAAACGCCCGCCGCGTCATCTGCGCATCAAGCGCCACATTGGGCGCAGCAGACCTCTCGCGCCCTTTCAAGCAAGAGCCGATTCGCAGCGCAAGCAAAAGACATCCGCGCACAGTCCACCACGCGCAGACGCCCACGAAGAGAAGCATGCAGGTGGAGTATGCCCAGCCTGTGAAGTTAACGAACCGCTCGGGGAGATCGGGAACGAAGGAATTGCCGCCGAATATCTTGTAGATGAGGAACTTCTGCGATGCGACAAAAAGAAGCGCGCCCAGCGCAATGCTGCGCGCGCGGCCCAAATGCAAGGGCCGCACGAATGCGAACAGCAGCGCTGCCCACACAACGAGCGGCCCAAACTCAAACAGGCGAACAATCATCCTGTCACTTGGCCACGATCTGGCCGGACTTCGCGAGCATCTTGGCCTCGACGCTCTGGATTTCCGCAAAGCCCTGCGAGCTATGCGGGTTGAGTCCGTTGGAGGCCTCCATCGAGCTGTCGGCCTCGTTGTAGATCGTGCACTTCAACCCCTTGAGCGACTCGAAGAAGATGTTGCCCTTGTAGAGGCCGAGCGTGATGTCGGCGGTGGCCTTGTCGGCCCACACCTGGATGGCGGCACGCGCCGCGCGGGTGGCGGGGTCGAACCAGCGGCCATCGTAGATCTGGTCGGCGACGAGCTTCGAAAGCTGCTGGAAGAGCAGCGTGGAGCGGCGGTCCATGATCGCCTCGTAGATGTACTTGAGGCCCCAGCTGAGCACTTCCATTCCCGGCGCCTCGTACACACCGCGGCTCTTTGTGCCGATGATGCGGTTCTCGAGCGCGTGCTTCATGCCGATGCCGTTGCGGCCGCCGATCTTGTTGGCCTCGAGCATCACCTCGTAGGGCGTCATCTTCGTGCCGTTGATCGCAGCGCAGCGGCCCTTGACGAAGGAGAGCGTGATCTTCTCGATCTTGTTGGGCGCCTTCTCAGGCCACACGCCCATCGTGGGCTTCACGATGCGCATGGAGGTCTCCATCGACTCGAGGTCCTCCGCCTCGTGCGAGAGTCCGGCGAGGTTCGCGTCGGTGGAGTACTTTTTCTTCGTGCCCACGAACGCGACGATGCCGCGCTTGGCGAGGAACTCGACCATCTGCGTGCGGCCCGGGAACTGCTTGAGCAGGTCCGCGTCGCGCCAAGGGGCGTAGACGCCGAACTTCGGATCTAGGACGTTGGTATAGCGCTCGAAGCGCATCTGGTCGTTTCCGCGGCCCGTCGCGCCATGGACGAGCGCCACGCAGCCGGCCTTCTTCATGACGGGCAGAAGCGCCTGCACCGTGACCGCGCGGGCGATGCCGGTGGAGTTCCAGTAGCCGCCGTCGTACATGGCCTGGCACTTGACCGTCTCGAAGCAAATATCGGCCATCTCCTTCGTCACGTCGACGATCGTCGTGTCGACGCCCGTGGGGGCCATCTTCTTCTTGATGTCATTGATGTCCTTTTCGTCCGGCTGGCCGACGTTGGCCGAGAACGCCTTCACCTTCACGCCGGCGTCCTGCAGCACGCAGCATATCGTCTTCGAGTCGAGGCCGCCCGACACGCAGACGCCCACGGTTTTGCCTTTGAGATCAGCAAGTTTCATTTTTTGTCTCTAGCCTTTCTTGTTCTTCCGCATTGGCGGATTGAAGATACTATACTACAATCGCTCCCGCATGGTCAATACCAAAGTTGATCTGGGAGCTAGTCCAGGAGAATGGCGCTCCATAGGTTCGCCGTTCCCCAGAGCTCGTCGCGCGAGATGCGCACGAAGAACTTGTCCTGCGAGCCCTCGCGCCATCCCATCACGCCTATTCCGTCGCCCCTCACCTTGCGCAGAAGGCGCAGCACCACCTGAAGCTTCGCGCTGTCGAACGGCATCATCTTCGCCGCGACCTTGGGCAGGCAGTGGCGCATCACCGTTGTGGGCGAGCAGAACATCACGTTCGCAGTGGACGGCAGCGACTTCGCCTCCGGCAGGATGCGCGCGAGGCGCTGCGCCGGTGTGTAGCCCGTCGCGGGAGCATCCGCCACGTCGAGGAAGTAGTCGCTCGAGGCGTGGCGGGTGATGTAGCGCAGGGACATCTTAACGTACGAGCTGAACTCAGGCCCGGCCATAGCGAAGACGTCCTCCGCCACATGCACGTCGGACGGCGTTGTCGTGACGCCGAAGAGCGGCGCGTTCACCGGCACGCCCGCAAACGCGTACGCACCTTTCGGCAGCGGCGTGCGCACAAGCGTCCCCATATGCCCGGAGCCTCGCAGCTCAAGCCCATTCGTGCCCATGCGAACAGCCATCGTGCCGCCAGCCACAACGCCCGCGCCGAAAAGCGCGCGCGCCCCCGAGGCGTCCATCTGCACATAGGCGAGGTCACGACCAAGCGGACGCGCCCGCGCCGCCGCGGAGAAGGAGAATGCATTTGCCGCCATCGCAGGGGAAGGTCCCAGCACGGCCCACTGTCCATCAGGCGAGAACCACACCCAAAGCGTGCGGCGCGAATGACGGCCAGGCGGCAAGCGCAGCGTTCCCATCGCATCGGGCACCGCAAGCGGATTGCGCTGCGCGAACGCGGCCCGTGAGACGGACGTCGGATAGACCACCGTCCAGCGCTTGATGCGGTCGATATCGACCTCCGCCGGACGCTTCGACGCCGCAACGCGCGCCGCGATGGTGGGTTCAACATAGCATACCGCCACACCGTGCGCGCCTGGGCGCATCGGCCCAAAGAGGAGCGCCACTCCCTGGCGGCGGATCGCCGCGGGCACCGTGTACGAGAGCACAATGTCCTTTGACCCCGGCCCTGCAATGCCGGCAACCGTCTGCGCGATCGTCTCAAGGTTCGCGAACGCGACCGTGCCCGCGGGACGGTACGATAGGGCCGGGCCTGTAGCGGCGGTGCGCGGGGCGGCGCCACGCGGCGGAGGAGGCGCAACGCGCTGAGGCGCCTTGCGAGGCGCCCCGAAGGCAACAGCGACCGTGCAGAGAAGCACGGCCGCTGCGATGAAGGACTTCTTCATTTCGTTTGCTGATTTTCTGCTGTTTGCGATCACTGCGCAGCGGCAGCGGCAGAGATGATTCCGGCGAAGTCGGCCGCCTTGAGCGCCGCGCCGCCGATGAGTCCGCCGTCGATGTCCTTCTTGGCGAGCAGCTCGGCGGCGTTGCCGGGCTTCATCGAGCCGCCGTACTGGATGCGCACGGTCTCGGCCGTCTCGGCGCCGAAGAGCTTCGCGAGCGTCGCGCGGATGAACGCATGCACGTCCTGCGCCTGCTCGGGCGTGGCTGTCTTGCCGGTGCCGATCGCCCACACGGGCTCATAGGCGATGACGAGCTTTGCGCAGTCGGCGGGGGTGACGTCCTTGAGGCCGACCTTGAGCTGACGCCCAACGACTTCCTCCACGAGATCCGCCTCGCGCTCGACCAGCGTCTCGCCTACGCACATCATGACCGTGAGGCCAGCGGCTATCGCGGCGCGCGTGCGCTTGTTGACGGTCTCGTCGGTCTCGCCGAAGTACTGGCGGCGCTCGCTGTGGCCCGTGATGACGTAGTTGGCACCAGCGTCGACGATCATACCGGTCGAGATCTCGCCCGTGTACGCACCATGGTCTTCCCAGTGGCAGTTCTCGGTTCCTACGCCGACCTTCGTGCCCGCCGCCGCGGCAACCGCCGCAGGGACGTCGATCGCGGGCGTGCAGCACACGATCTCGACCTTGTCCGCAAAGGCCGCCGTCGCTTCAGCGACGGCCTTCACAAGAGCAGCCGTCTCGGACGGCTTGATGTTCATCTTCCAGTTGCCGGCAATGATTTTCTTGCGCATTTCTAATTAACCTTTCAGATTGAAAAAAGTCCGTTTATTATACCATTTTCGCGTCCGTCGCGCAAGCCGCGATTCAATTATTCAGGCATGTCCGCCCATGCGGCGGTCGCGCGCGGCGTACGATGCCAGCGCCTTGTAGAAGTCGTCGCGGCTGAAGTCGGGCCAAAGCACGTCGGTGACGTACAGCTCGCTGTAGGCGCATTCCCAAAGGAGAAAGTTAGATAGGCGCATCTCGCCCGAAGTACGGATGACGAGATCCGGATCCGGAACGTCGGGTGCATAGAGGCACGACGCGAAACCGGCTTCGTTCCGCTCGCTCTCGGGAAGTTCGGCGAACCTGCGCGCCGCATCGACAATCTCGGCGCGGCCGCCGTAAGAAAGCGCAATCACGAACTGGTGCTCGAACTCCGCGGTCTCCGCCTCGAGGTCGGCGATCTTCTTCTGCAGCGACTCGGGCAGGTCACCGCGCCGGCCTATCATGCGAAAGCGT
>JAFUDL010000007.1 GCA_017459225.1 Kiritimatiellia bacterium | reverse complement strand
GCCCGTCGCCTCAACCTGGGCCTCTATGCGCGTTAGCACATCCACAACCGGACCCTCGTTCCAATTTCCCCATCGTCCGTTGTATCCGGAGAAATAGTTGTTGTAGCCGCCGCTGTTCAGGTAGCGCAGGAGATAGAACATCTGGGAATTGCCGTATGCGGCGAGAACGCAGACGCCGGCGCTCGTGGTCTCTGCGACCTCCCTCCACATGATCGTCATGTCGGCTCGCGTGCCATCGCGCCCCACGATTCCCGTGTCGACGTACTGCGAGCCGGTGGATTCGACGAAGGAGAGGAACTTGTCTGGATTTACCTTCTTAACAGGGCCGGGAACGAAATCATCTGCTCCGTGGGAAAAGAAAACCATGCCAGAGGTCCTGTCGTAGAGGCCGGCCTTGCCGCCCTTCATGCAGGGCCGGTAGTCGCGCACGAGCTCGTAGTCGCCTGCGTCGTCCGTCTGCCACATCCTGAGCGAATGGCAGCGCAGGCTCGTGTAGTATGCGGGTACGCCGCCGTTGTTGCCGGCGAAGGCGTAGAGCGACGTATTGATGTCTAGCGGACCGACCATCGTGCCGGAGTTGCCGCCGGGGTTGGCGAGAGAATAGTCCCTGGAATACGCCTTGCCGTTGACGATGCCGTTGAACACGCCATCGGCCGTCACCTCCGCCGTGATCAAATAGTCCTTGCCCGTGACTAATCGCTGCACGAGAGACTGGTAGCGCATGCCATAGTAGGTCCACCATGCGTCGGACCATGTGGAATCGTCGTTGTGCGGACCGTGATGGTAGAGATAGAACATCGAGCCTGCGTTGTTCGCGCCGAGGAACACAAGCCTGCGCTTCTCCTCTTCGGAGAGATCGGTCCAGTTGACGAGCATCGACGCCTTGGTGCCGGAGCGCGCGTCTACGCCGGTGTCGATGTACTGGGCGCCGGTGGATTCGACGTATGCGAGCAGCGAATCGGGCAAGCCGGCAACGGCAAGAGTCTTGCCGCCGAAGGCAAAATCCGACGAGCTCTTCGAGAAGAAGATCGTCTTCGACACCCTGTCGTAGAGCCCGCACCTGCCGCCTTTAACGCACGGCACGTAGTCGCGCACAAGCCTGTAGGCGCCGTCCGCGTCGGTCTGCCATATCTTCAGGTAGTAGAGCTTCGCCTCGGCAGGCCTCGTGGCAACGCCGCCAACGTTGCATGCGAACACATACATGGGGAAGCCATTGTCGACAACCTCGTCGGATAGCTTGTCGTTTGCCGCCGAGCCGTTGCGCGTGGCCTTGACCACGCCTTCGTCCGTGAAGTCAGTCTGAAGCATATATGTAGTGCCGACTGAATACGTCCACCATGTGCGATTGTAGCTGGAGCCATAGCCGATGTCAATCGAGGTTCCGTAGAGATAGCATGGAAAGATGCGGTCGCGCGACGAGCTTGTGCTGCGCGAGCCCATCATCCACGACTCCTTCTGGGTCGTCACCACGAACTTCATGTCCACTCTCGTGCCGTGGCGTCCGGTAATGCCAGTGTCAATGTACTGCGTGCCCGTGGCCTCGACATACTCGACTAGCGAATCCGGCATCTCGGCCAACGACGGGGAAAGCACGCTCGCCGCGACCGCCGCCACGACCGCCGCCGCACGCATTGCCGATGGTGTTTTCATTTCTTTCTCCTTGGCATATGGCTTTTGACGGAGAATATTGTACCATATTTCAGAGCGCCAATCATCAACAGACGAACGACGTCATTTCGACCACTGCCTGTTCGGCTGTGGACCCATTTATGGCAAATATGCGTTTGCGCTATGGCAACAAAAGTCCGTCGGTCGCGATAACAAAGCTTCTAGGCGACCAGGCGTTGAGTTCGAAGCTGAACCTGCCGTCCTTCACGGGAATCGGATATCCCGCGCGCTCGCCGCGCAGATTCACCGGCTGCGCTTTCACAGCCTTCATGCCGTCCGGCAGAGTGACGGTGATTGCGCCGCTCTTTCCGGACTGCTCCCACACGCGAAGCACGGTGCCTTCTCCATCGGGATTCGGGCAGAACGCCGTCACGCGCACGCCCTTTCGCGACAGCGCAACTCCACTTGCTATCGGCGTGCACGGTGCTCCCGCCCTACCGTTCTTTGTGACCTTTGTGTTCTTTGTGGCTAAATCATCCCCCGCCGCGAACGCCGCGACGGCGGGCTGGCGAATCTCCCACGCGGGCGTGAAGATGGACTGTTCCTCGTCGGCACCTCCCGCAACTGGATAGACTCGCAGCGAGGCGGACCACGTGCCGGGAATCCAAAGCGGATAGTTCGTGTTCCACTGGTTGTTGTAGAGGTTCGCAAACACCTCTGGTTCCGTTGGCACATAGTCCGGATCGTAGCGCCAGAGGCCCGGCCTTCCGAGGCTCCAGAGCGGCAGATCGGCGGACGCCACGCCAACGCCCGCGCCGCCGGGTCCGCTCCGCACCGTAATCGCGCGGTCCGCGCAGAGGATGTCCTTGCTCGCGCCGAAGATGATGTCCTTCGTGGGATCGATCGTGCCGCCGATGCGTCCGACGCGGAACGACGGCCCTTCCACGTTGAACGGCAGACACAGCCAGCCGCCTTCGGGAATCGGATCGGGCGTCTTGTCTTCCACGCGCCACGTGATGTCCACGCACGGCAGATGGTCCGGGAACGAGAAGCGCATCTCGTACGCCTTGGCGAGGCCCTTCGTGTCGTCGGGCTTCATCACCACCTCCACGCCCAGCGGCGAACGCTTCATGCGCGCGCGCCAGCCGGACGGCGTGATTGCGGCGTACGGCGAATGCGCTACGTCCGGCATCCCCGGCTTGCTGAGTCCGTCGTTCTTCTGACGCTCGTTGTAGATCTTCGAGTAACGGTCCACCTCGTTGCGGCTGAAGCGTTCGTGTAGGAACTGCCCGAGGACGTGTCCGCCCTGCTTCATGAGCTCGCGCCCGGTCGCATGCTCGACGAGCGAAGAAATGCCGCCCTTCTCCAAATCAAACTTAACGATGAAGTGCCGAGTATGTAGTGTTGCCAATGTGGAAATATTGCCAATGCCAGTTTCCAATGCCAATTGATTAGACTGGTGGGATTGGGAATTGGCAACATTGGAACTGGCAACATTTTCACATTGGCAACATTTCCCATTCTCCGCCGGAAACGTCTTGTACCCGCCAGCCGGAAGGCCCTTCGCGAGAAACCTCACCTTCCCGTCATCTCTCACGCCACTGGGCAGCGAATAGCCATCCGGCATCTCCACCTCCACCACAGCGTCGCGTTCGTACGGTAGCGGATTGAACACCACCACGTGCGGGCCCTCCACGGCAACGCTACGCGCAAGCGCCTCCATGCGCGCCTTGATGCCGTCCTGCGCCACCTTGCGTGCACGGCGCGCGTAGTCCGCATGGTACTGAAACGATTCATCGAACTCCTTGTATTCGCCGGAGTCGTAGCGCTGGCGCCAGCCGGGACGGTACAGCTTCGGACCGCGCACGCGGAAGCCGGCGAGTCCCCAGGTGTGTTCTGAATAGAGGCCGGAGTCGCGGTAGGCGCGATCCAGGAGTTCCGCGACGGGGTCAGTCACGATGCCTAAGGCCCGCAGCGTGGTATCAAGCTGTCCGAGGGTGATCAGGTCGCCGGTGGCGCGGCGGTGGATGGCCGTCGCCTCGGGCAGGGTCATCATGCCGTGGATCCACGTATCGGGCATGTCGCCGCGCACGACGGGCAGGGAAGGATGCGCCTTCTCCTCCGCGATGATGGCGTCTGCGAACTCGGCGGGGTCGCCGAAGCGCACGCGCACGCCCGGCAGCGACTTCTTCGCCGTTGCGAAGATGCGGTCGATGTCCTTTTGCGACGGAAGGCCGGCGTTGTCGCCGCCCACGATGATCGCGAGCCACTTGCTGTACTTCCAGCCCTTCGGCGGCGTGATGTTCCTCCAGCCGTACTGCGGCGAGGTGCCAAGGAGTATGCGCGAGCCGTCGGGACCCTGCCACCAGCAGAGAAGCGGCATTCT
>JAFUDL010000125.1 GCA_017459225.1 Kiritimatiellia bacterium | reverse complement strand
CGCGGCGGCCGAGGGCGGCGAGGGGGTCTTGATGCGCCTGACGCGAAACGTCCGCCTCCTCCGCGCCTGACGCGGGCGGGCGAGGACGCCCCTCCCGAAAAGTTAGCATTGACTAAGCGGGGGGGGGTGCTATAATAGCCGCCAAGATGGTTTCAAAGGAGCATCATGCCATGAAGTTTGTTCTTGCCGCCCTTGCGGCGTTCGCGCTTGCCCAGATGTCTTTCGCGGAGTGGGCGTATGACTCGTCCGCCAAGACGCTCACGCAGGGGACGGTTGTCCTTCAGAACGTCACGGCAAGCGGCACGAATCTCACGATCGGCGACAACAAAACAAACGCAACGGCAGTCGACCTCGACTTCTCGACGGGCGTCGCAGACGGCTGCAAACTGACGCAGATCGGCCAAAGCGCCTTTGAGAA
Organism: Kiritimatiellia bacterium; assembly: GCA_017459225.1. Lineage (GTDB taxonomy): Bacteria > Verrucomicrobiota > Kiritimatiellia > RFP12 > UBA1067 > RUG572. Next base: position 3,541 of record JAFUDL010000125.1, on the reverse strand, counting down.
CAGCACGTATGTGACGACGCTCGTCTTGCCCGACACGCTGACGTGGATTGGCCAAAGCGCCTTCAACGGATGCTCCAACCTCGGCGGCGAAATCGTCTTGCCGGACTCGCTGACGTCGACGGGATATCACGCTTTCATGGGCACGGCCGTTACCCGCGCCGTGTTCGGCAGCGGGATGAAGACAGCCAACAACTGGCTCTTCCGCAACTGCCTCTCGCTTCGGTCGGTCAAGTGGAACCAGTGCATCACGGCCATTGGCGACCAGCTTTTCTATGGCTGCACGGCCTTGACGACTTTCGAAAACGCATTTCCGGCGGACGTGACGACGATTGGCGCGTCGGCGTTTTACAACTGCTCGGCTTTGGAGGGCGACAACCTCGACCTCGTCCTCATGAAGCTCAAAAGCATCGGCGGGACGGCATTCCAGAATTCGGGCATCAAGTCAATCGAGATCGGCGGGGGGCTCGCGTCGACAGGCAATGCCTTTTTCCTGTGCTCGAAGCTTGAAAGCGTGATTCTGCACGAGGGGACGACCACGATCGGCGGCGACAGCTTTCCCTACTGCACGAGCCTGACCAACCTTGTCGTGCCGTCGACGATCACGACTGTAGGCGCGTGCATGCGCAACATGGGCAGCGCCCGGATGCACGTCTGGTGGGGGGGCGTCCCGGACGTCGCCAAGTTCAACTTCGACAGCGGCGGCATGATCGCCGGCAAGTCGCCGATCACCCACCACTTCCAGTACGACGACAAAGAGGCCTGGGAGACGTTCGAGGCGGGCATCGGCAACAAGACGAACATGGACATTGTGTTTCCCGCGACGATGTTCGAGGCCGGCACATGGGGCTGGAACAGAAATCATGTCGTCATGTGGTGGCGGACGCCCGTCGCCCAGGTCGGCGAGACGACTTACAAGCTTCTTGCAGACGCGATCACCGCGGCTGACGGCGAGGCCATTCGGCTTCTGCCGTCCAATGTCGCCGAGGCGACCGACGAGCGCGTCGAGCTTGGCGTCGGGCAGTCCTTCGCCGTCATCGACGACGGACATGCGCTTGGCTACGAGCCGGCGGTTCCCGCAAGGTGCAAGCTCTCGGTCGCCCGCCAGACGCGGGCGGGCGTGGCTGTCTTGGTCTACGCGGCACTTCCCCCGGGGCTGGTCATCATCGTCCAATAGCCGTCGTCTACTGCTGCGCGGCCGGCGGGCGGACAAGTTGACGCGCGCGCCGGCAAAGTGCTATACTACGGCTCATGAGGATACGAGTCGAATTGTCAGAAGGGACATTCCAGTGAAGAAGAAAAGTGGAATCACGCCAAACGAAAATGCTGCTGCAGATGCTGATGTTGAGATTACGCGCATCGGTTCCGTGTCGCCGGAAGATTTCGAGACAGTCAGGAGAATACTTCTCGCCCTTGGAAAAGACGTCTTGGGATGCCGTGTCCATAAAGGTCCAAGAGTCGTGCGCATGGCGCTGGAGCTGCGTCGTGGTGTGCGATATTCTCGGATTGTAGACCTTGCGAATTCGGTCCTGTTGGACCTTCGAATCCACCCTGCGAGGATTGAAGCCCCGATTCCGGGGCAGGACTGCGTCGGAATCGAGTTTGCATGCACCAATCCGGATGACGTGAAGTTCTCCGACTTTGCGGGGAGAGAATGGCATGTGCGGCGCATGGCAAATGTCCGAAAGACAATGCTTCTGCCGGTCGTGTTTGGGAAGGGCGTTGACGGCAGCGACATTGTAGAGGATCTTGCGGCAATGCCGCATATGCTGGTTGGCGGCGCTCCGGGACAGGCGCCGACGTTTCTTCATAGCGTCATTTGCGGATTTGCCGCGTCCCGAACTCCAGAAGAGGTGCAATTCATAATTGCCGATCCAAGGGTCGTCGAACTTGCGCCGTATGCGAAGCTGCCGAATCTCGTCGTGCCGGTGATTACCGATATGCGGAAGATAGTGTTTTCGCTCCATTGGGCAGTCGCGGAAATGGAGAATCGGCTCAAGATGTTCGCACAGGCGCGGACTCGGAACATCGAGGACTTCAATTCGCGCGATGCGAACGTGTCCAAGGACGATGGTTTCGGCGATGACGTCTTGACGGCCGACTTGCCAGCGACCTTGCCTTATATCGTGATTGTCATAAGCGACTTTGACGCTGTTATGGAGAATGCTGGGAAGGAGGTGCTGTGCGAAATCTTGCGCATCACGCAGAAGGCTCGCGCAGCAGGCATCCATCTTGTCTTGGAGACGAAATGGCCTGACAAGAAGGCGCTTCCTCGCGCGTTGATGGCAAATGTCCCTGTCCGCGTGGCGTTTAAGGTGGCATCGGAGAAAGAATCGAAACTGATTCTCGATGAAGAGGGCGCCGAGACGCTCCTCGGACAAGGCGATGCGCTTGTGCGGGGAAGTGATGGGATTGTGAGGCGTGTGCAGACGCCGTCGATTTCTGATGAAGAAATAGATGCTGTTGTCGCCGACTGTGCGAAGGCGGCCGAGAAGATTCCGTTAAGCGACGATGTGTTGTTAAGCGAGGACTGCCGCATGGCGGTAGAAGTGGTTGTTAAGACGCAGGAGGCATCCATATCGAATTTGCAGCGGCAGTTGGGATGGGGATACAACCACGCGGCCCGGATTATGGATCTTCTGACTGAAAACGGCGTCGTCGGCGCGCCCGACGGAAGGAGGCCAAGAAAGATTCTTGTCGATGCCTTGCCAGAGCCGCAGATGACGAGAGTAATCATGAAGGTATGCGTGTCGGGCGATGATTTGCGCAAGTTGCGGAAGCTCGCCAGCGAAAAGGGGTGCGATGTGGATGACATAGTTTCCGAGCTTGTGCGGGAAAGACTGGCCAGTCGCGCATAGCGGGGGCTCCAGGACAAAGATTGGAAATAACATAATACCCGTGTCGAGGGGATCCGCCGGGATTTAAGGAGATGACAAGAAACGACAATTTGAAAGTAGGACCCGAGATGAGCAAGGCAGTATATATTGTCGGGCCGGGAGAAGAATACTCTATGGTGGTGGGTGTGTGTGTGCCTGCAGATGTGCCGCAGGAGGCCGTGTTCGCAGTGGAATGTGCTGATTGGGAAGAAATCTTCCGGCGCGTGAAGCAGATAGACACTTATTATGAGAAAAATGAGACAGCAGACTCCATTTATTGCGAAACCGCCCCAGACATTATCGCTGGAATCTTTCACGATTTTATGCTCGCACGGCGAAATCGTGAGGATTGATGCGTGTGATTTGCGGGGGCAGTCCTTGCACTCTCCGTAAAATGATGGGGAATTTCCCCATAGAAGATAAGAGAATGGATATTGCAGACAAAGTAGCAGATGCCGCGTTGCGGTTCTACAATGATTCGTTGCGTGATGCAAACGGGCGTTATCGTTCGTGGGAGCATTGCTATAAGGTTTTTTACGAAGCAAGGCTGAAGCGGCAGAAGGGCGGATGCCCTGATTATGACTACTTGTGTCTTCATCTTGCGTTCTATCTTGCAAGCTGGGGAATGTATCGCGGCTCGTCATTCCTTCTGCAGCAGGACTACAAGG
>JAFUDL010000124.1 GCA_017459225.1 Kiritimatiellia bacterium | reverse complement strand
CGCGATCCGCGGGGCTGGATGGAGCAGAAGCTCAGAGAGAAGATGCGCGCCGGCGCGCTCGTTGAGCTGACGGGAAATAGCGAGTGCGTATATCCCAAGCCTCTGGAATCCGGAAAGTTCCATGCGGGAAAGGTGCCGAAGCCGTTTGGCAGGTGGCAGGACGAAAAGAAGATTCAAGGCGAGTTCGGCGTCGACACCGGAACGGGCGTAGGCGACTCCAGCTCGATCAGCATCAGGGGTAGCGGCAACGGATGCTTCACGTTCGATTCGCCGAAGACGCGACCGGGCGCCGTTTTCCTGGTGCGGTTCTGCACGAAGGGTTCTTCGCCGTCGGTTGCAGTATACTGGAAGCGCAACGGCTCGTGGAACTGGTCGCTGCCGGGATGCTTTCCTACGATCGGCGAGGCGGATGCTGACGGGTGGAGGCAGGGCGAGATGTTCGTGCGCGTGCCAGCGAACGCCGACTCGTTCAGTCTTCTCCTGGGTGCGAAGCAGCGTGCAGACGAGCAGATCTGGTTTGACCGGGTGAGAGTGCATCCCTTGGATTGATCCCCATTTGTCAGCACAGGAAACGCATGAGATGAGAACGATGCAGGCAATCAGCACTAGAATGGTGGCAATGGCAACGGCCTTTGCTGCGGTCGCGGCTTCGGCGGCCACGTACTACGTTGACAGCGAGGCGGGCCGCGATTCCAACAGCGGCACGACGCCTGCTTCCGCCTGGCGATCGCTTGAGAAGGTGAATGCACTTAGGGCAAAGCCTGGCGACAAGGTGCTGTTCAAGCGCGGCGGCCTGTGGCGCGGCACGCTGTATCCCGCAAGCGGCGAGAAGGGGAAGCCTGTCACCTACAGCTGGTACGGGAATGGACCGAAGCCGATTCTGCAGAATTCGTCCGACCGCTCGAATCCAGACGACTGGTTCGAGGAGTCGCCGGGGTTGTGGTCCACACGCATCGTCACGCCCGAAATCCGAGAGAAGATATGGGTCGGCACGTCTTGCGAAGGATGGAGCGACTCCTGGCAGGAGGGAGTGAAGGGTTCGCTGCGGCGCGTGACGGAAGACGGCGAGACGTTTATGCGGGCCGTGTGCACGGCTCAGCCGAAATGCGCCGTGCATCTCATTCAGTTCTGGGGGCCGCAGCTGGCGAACCTGCCGGACAACGTGATGCTCCGTCTCAAAGTGCGTTCTTCAACGCCGTTCCGCCTTGGCAGCGTGGACTACTTGCTCAAGCGTCCGCCATGGACGCGGGCCATGGGAGGTTCGTCCCCTCGCACGATGATCGGCGCCAAGTGGCAGACGCTGGATGTGTACCTCTCAAAGGCGGGCGAAGTCGAAGAGCCGGCCCTGCACTTGGCGCTCGGCGTCTCCTTGCCGAAAGGAGCAGTCTTCGACTTCGTGCCGATTGGCCTGTGGCGCGTGTCTATCGACGCGGCTGCAATGCTTCCGCACGATATTGGAATTCTCATTTGCGACCACGGCAGGCGGTGGGGCGTGAAGAAGTGGCGTAATCCGGAATGGAAGATGCAGGCGCTGGAGAATCCGCTCGACTACTGGTACGACCCGGAGAAGAAACGCGTCCTGATGCGCTTCGACGGCAACCCTGGCAGGGCATTCTCTTCGATTGAACTTGCTTTCACCAGGCATGTCGTGGACGAAGGCGGCCGGCACGACGTGACCTACGACGGACTCTGGGTGCGCTACGGCGCGGCGCATGGATTCGGCGGAGGCGGCACGCGCAACATAACCATACGCAACTGCGACGTCTGCTGGATCGGAGGAGGCCTCCAGTTCTGGAAATACGACGATAGGACAAGGAAGATCGCGCACCCCGTGCGCTACGGCAACGGCATCGAGTTCTGGGGCAACGCGTCGAACAACCTCGTGGAGCGGAACCGCCTGTGGGAGATATACGACGCGGCGCTCACGAACCAGGGGCGCGACGATTCGGAGACCGACATCGTCTGGCGCGACAACGTCATCTGGAACGCCGAATATTCCTTCGAATACTGGAACGCCAGGCTTACTTCCAACGTCACCTTCGAGCACAATACGTGCGTGGACGCCGGCAGGGGCTGGGCGCATTCGCAGCGTCCCGATCCCAACGGCGCACATCTTATGTACTACCACAACCGCGCGGCGACCACGAACTTCGTGGTCCGCAGCAACATCTTCTGCCGTGCCACCGAATGGACGGCCCGCAGCGGACTCGACTGGCGCTACGGCCTTGTGCACGACAGCAACCTCGTCTGGAACGAGGGCGGTGTTCCAGTGATGCGCTGGCTTGACGGGAAGAGCCTGGCGCTGCTCGACTGGACCGGCTACCGCGCGCTCGGCTTCGACCCGCACGGCGTCTTCGCAAGGTCTGTCTTTGTCGACGAGGCCAGGCGCGACTACAGGCTGGTGAAAGGTTCGCCCGGCTGGCGTCTCGCCGCAGATGGCAGCCCAGTGGGCGCGCGCGGCATGCCTGGACTCGACAAGGACCAGAGTAGGGGATTGTGATATGCTGTTCAATTCATTTGAGTTTCTGATCTTTCTGCCGTGCGTGTTTGCCGCGTACTGGGCTCTCTCTCGCCATCTGCGCCTGCAGAATCTGCTGGTGCTGGCGATGAGCTACCTCTTCTAAGGATGGTGGGACTGGCGCTTCCTCTCGCTCATCGCGTTCACGAGCGCGTGGAGCTACTGCGTGGGCCTCGTCGAACTGCGCAGATGGGAGGAGCGTCCATCCAAGGCTCTACTCGCGATTTCGCTTCTTGTGAACCTCGGCATATTGGGATACTTCAAGTACTATGGCTTCTTTGTGGATTCCTTCGCGTCGCTGCTTCAGAATCTGCATCTTCTGTCCTCCGCCGGCGCGCAGTCGCTCGTACGCCTCTCGCTCAACGTAGTTCTGCCGGTGGGCATATCCTTCTACACGTTCCAGGCGCTCTCCTACACGATCGACGTGTACAGGCGCGAGGTGCGTCCAACAAGAGACCCGATCGCATTCTTCGCGTTCATCGCCTTCTTCCCGCAGCTGGTGGCGGGTCCGATCGAGCGCGCCTCGAACCTTCTGCCGCAGTTTCTGCGTCCAAGGGAGTTCTCGTACGAAAAGGCGGTCGACGGCTGTCGCCAGATGCTGTGGGGCTTCTTCAAGAAGTGCGTGGTTGCGGACAACTGTGCCGTCGTCGTGGACCTTCTTCTCAACGATTCCTCCATGACGAACGGCCTCGGCGTGTGGCTTGGCATGTTTCTCTTCGCGGTCCAGATATACGGCGACTTCTCGGGATATTCCGACATCGCCATCGGCGTGTCGCGTCTTTTCGGAGTCGACCTGATGCGCAACTTCGCCTATCCGTTCTTCGCGCGCGACATCGCGGAGTTCTGGCGGCGCTGGCACATGTCGCTCACCACGTGGTTCCGCGACTACCTGTACATCCCCCTTGGCGGCAGCAGATGCGGCAAGTGGGGCAAGGTGCGCAACACGTTCGCGATATTCCTCGCGAGCGGACTCTGGCACGGCGCGAACTGGACGTTCATCCTATGGGGCGCATTCCACGCGCTTCTGTTCCTTCCGCTTCTCCTCGCAGGACGCAACCGCCGCCGCCTTGGCGTGACAGCAGAAGGGCGAATGCTTCCCGGCCTCGGCGAAACCGTGAGCATTTTGGGCACGTTCCTCGGCGTGCTGCTTGGCTGGCCTCTCTTCCGCGCGAAGAACGTGGGCGAATCGCTGCGCTGGTACGGAGAGATGTTCAATCCGTGCACCTTCGGCGCTCTGCACGGTCTGCCGCGTGAACTTGTGGTGGCGCTTCTCGGCGCGGTGGCGATGTTCGCCGTGGAGTGGGTGGCCCGCCGCTGCGAGCATGGCCTCGCGCGCCTTCCTCGTCTGCGCGTTCTGCGCTGGGCGATATACTACGTGATCCTCTGGCTCGTGGTGTTCTACGCGCCGGGATCACAGACTTTCATCTATTTCCAGTTCTAGGGGGTGCAGATGAAAAAGTTCTTATCATACGCCATCCTTTTTCTGGGCATGCCGACCGTGCTGGGCGCGGTATGGACAGCGTTCGTTGTGACGATGGACTACCGCAGCTACATGGGCGCGCTTCCGGCTCCGTCAGGCGCCACCGTTGCGGTGTGCGGCGACTCGCAGACGAAGGACGCCCTCGATCCCTCCATTGTGCCCGGGCTCTTCAACTTCTCAACTGCGGCCACCACCTGCGATCAGGACATTCTCCGACTCCAGGACCTTCTTGTCGCGAACCGCGGAAAGTTCAAGTACGTGCTGCTCGACGTTTCGCCGCTCAAGGTGGGCTACTCCACCGAAAGACCCGTCTCCGAGCTCAACGCCGCGCGCGTGCATGCGCTTCTGCATTTCTATCATCTTCCCGTGAACAGGCGCGACTTCGGCTCGGTTGGCGCACTCTGGCGCGACGTGATCTGCACGCGCAAGTACAACGAATTCCGCAAGTCTATTCTCCGCGGGCGTCCTTGGCGCAGCTCGATGGCGGGAGCGTTCGCGCCCGACAAGGAGAAGGGATTCCTCAATCCCAAGTACAAGGCGAAGGCCCTAGAGGACGCGAAGGAGAAGGCAGACCGCGTGAACAGGCGCCCGCCGGCCACGCCTTCGTTTCCGATCTTCGGCATTCTGGCGGAAAGCGTTGGGCTTGTGCGCGCGTCAGGAGCGATTCCCGTGCTTACTACAATGCCGCTTTCCGCCGCGCTTCGCCGCGAGATGGATCCCGTTCGCCTGGCCGCGTTCCGCGCCGCCACGCAGACGGTCGCGCGCAGACTTGACGTGACGTGGCTCGACTATCTTGGAACCGATCTTTCCGACGAGCTCTGGCACGACTGCAACCACCTCAACAGAGACGGCGCAAAGGCGTTCTCGACGATCTTCGCGAAGGACTTTGCCGAGGTGGTGATCAGACACGAAGAAGGCGCAGCGCATAAGAGCGCGCCGACCGTCGAGTACGCCGGGAATCTCTTCTACGTGGACATGCCAACCGATCTGGGCGGACTCTCCTGGGCGGGCGGAGACACTTATTGGTCTGTGCGCGACCGTGACGGCGAGCTGCTGGAGCTTTCCCTGCCGGCGGACCATTCCAAAGGCGTTTTGCTGGGGCCGAGTTCAGGCGACCAGGTCAAGGGCATCAAGGAGCTTCGGCGGTTCAAGGTGCCGGGCGCAAAAGATCTTGAAGGCGCGGCATGGGATCCGCTGCGCGGAAGCGTGTGGGTGAGCGACGAGAAGGGACCGCGGATAGTCGAATACATTCTTGGCAAGGGGCTGGGAATGGAGGTGAATCTGCCGCAGGAGTTCAGAGGTGTGCAGAGGAACCGCGGCCTCGAGGCGCTTGAGATATCGCCGGACGGTCTTGACATGTGGACGTGCAACGAGAATGAACTGCCTGTGGACGACAACGCTTCCGTGGGCCCGAGCGAGTTCCTGCGCCTCACGCGCTTCTCGCGGTCGACGGCAGAAGGCGAATGGCGCGTCTCGGGGCAGTGGGCGTACCGTCCCGAGACGCCCGGCGGCCTGAAGGTGCGCGGACGTGCGCGCAACGGCGTGTCGTCTCTCTGCGTTATGCCCAGCGGAGAGCTGCTCGTTCTCGAGCGCGAGAAGAAGGGCAAAGGCGAACACAAGTTCATCACGCGCGTGTATCTGGCAGACATGGCGCGCGCAACGGACGTCCGTGGACGCCGATCGCTTGACGAGGCCGATTTCACGCCGGTGGGAAAACGGCTTCTGTACACGGCGGATACGGGCCTTGCGATGTTCGAAGGCATGAGCCGCGGACCAATTCTCGCCGATGGCTCGCATCTGCTGATTCTCGTCTCAGACGGCGCCGTCGTCCACAATGGCCGTTCTGGCGGAATGTTTATGACGCTCCGCTTCCGCCGTTGAGAACCACGCCAGGAAACCTCGAAACATTTAACAATGTTTTAACATTTGCTTGCCCTGAAATGTGATATCATTTTCCCTGCGCGCAGAAAGCGTGCGGAAGGAGAATGAAAGAATGACAGAGCGAGAGGCGAGAATCGCCTTCAACATGATACCCACGGTCGGCGCCGTGACGTTTGCACGCCTCGTTCGCGAGACGGAAGGCGATGCCGCGGCCGCATGGGAATTCTATCCTAACAAGCTCGACTGGGAGGGCAAGACACCTGACTGGGTACGCGAGATCGCACGCGCCGAGAATATGAAGATCAAGATCGTGACCGAGGCGGACGCCGAATATCCGCAGCAGCTTAGGAACATTCCCTCGCCGCCGCTTGCGCTCTACGTTGCTGGCAGCGTGGAGGCGCTCTCGAAGAGCGCAGTGGCGCTCGTCGGAACACGCCACAGCACGGAGTACGGACGCGACGTCGCCGAACGTTTCGCCTTCGG
>JAFUDL010000123.1 GCA_017459225.1 Kiritimatiellia bacterium | reverse complement strand
TGCGCTAGAGGATAAAGTCATCTGCCGTCCGCCGTGCCCCGTCAGTGTCGTTCTCTCGATTTCAAAGGCATGTGCGTATAAGTGCCCGCATTGTTACCAGCGCAAGGACGATCCACACGAACTGCCACTTCCCGTGCTCATTGAGAACGTCCGCAAGATGCGCGACTTTGGCATCGTCGCGTGGGCTGTCGAAGGCGGAGAGCCGCTTCTCCGATTCGAACGCCTTGAGGCGGTTCTCGCGGAAATCGCGGAGCTGGAGGTGTGGGTAAATTCAACTGGACACGGCGCGACGCCTGAGAAGATCCGCCGCCTTGCGGAATTGAAGGTGACGGGCGTCATGTCGTCCATTCATTCCGTTGACGAAAAGGCGCACGATGCGTTCACAGGCGTCGCAGGATCATGGCGCTGCGCGCTCGATTTCCTGCACGACTGCCGCGAGGCTGGAATGCTCGTCGGATTCAATACGGTGCTTTCTGACCGCGAAGTTGTTGACGGAGGAATCGACCGCATCATGTCGCTCGCCGCCGAAAACAACTGCGATTACATTCAACTTATTCACCCGAAGGCGTGCGGCGCGTGGATGGGTAAGGCGTTCGACAAGTCGCTGCATGCGGAAGCTGTCCGCGTCGCGTGCGAGGCGCAGCGGCACTACAATTCGGCCAAGTCGCGCCTTCCAACGATTCTCACGGCGCAAGTTTACGAGGAGTCCGCTGAGATGCTCGGTTGCTGCTGCGGAGGAATCGACCGCTTCTACGTGGGCGCGAACGGAGACGTCCAGCCCTGCGAGTTCGTGAACATCTCTTTCGGGAATCTCGCCGAAGTGCCGTTCGAGACTGCGTATGCGCGGATGCGCAAGGCGTTTGCCGTGCCGTGCGAGGAGTGGACGTGCGAGCGCCGCGCCGCCGAAATCGCCTCTAAGGCGAGCGATAAACTTCCTCTTCCTTGGACTGAGACGGAGAAGCTCGTCGCTGGATGGAAGGGCGGCACGCCGACGAAGGTTTACGACAAAATGGGAATCTACAGATGAAACGATTCCTCGTTTTGGTCAATCCGCTTTCGCATGGTGGACGCTCCGGCCGCATTTTGCCGCGCCTTCGCACGCTTCTGCCCGAAGGCGATTTTGTTGTGTTGGAGAATATCGACGAGGCGTCGCGTCTTGCGCGCGAGGCGAAGGGATATGAAGCGGTAGTCGCATGCGGAGGCGACGGAACGGTCAACGCCGTGGCGCGAGGCGTTTTGGCGAATAGCAATACTTCTCTCAAATTCGGCGTTCTCTACACGGGGACGAGTCCCGATTTCTGCCTCGTGCATGGCATCCCGACGGATGCGGAACAGGCAATCGCCGTCTTGCGCGGTGGTGCGGTCCGAGAGATTCCCGTACTCACCGCTAACGGCGAACCGTTCTTCTGCTCACTGAACTTAGGAATGGGCGCGGCTGTTGCCGCTTCCGCCAACAGGTTACGTCCGAAGTTTGGTGATTTCCTTGGAACGTTTTGGTCAGTTCTGCGGGAAGTAATGCGCGGACGCAGATACGACATCAAGGTCAATGAAGATGAAATCCGCGGTGTCGCCCATGCGCTCATCACGCGGATGTCGCGGATCGCCGGTGGGCTCAAGATTGCGTTGCCCCCGCTTGACGACAATGAGTACGCGCTTTGGTTCGTCAAAGATATTTCGCGTTTTGGATGCTTGCGGATTGTCTGGAATCTGTATCGTGGCAAGCCATGCGGAGAAATCCGCGTCCTTCGCGGCAAGACGATCATTTCGTCCGCCTCTCCGCTTGCAGTCGAGTACGACGGCGACCCTCATGGTACGCTGCCGGTGTCGGTCGATTTGTTCCCAACCCGTCTGCGCCTTGTGGTGCCCCAGAATGAAGGAGAATGCAGATGCAAGAACAGAAGCTGATAGAAGTCTTTTCCCGCATTCACGGCACGCGGCCTTTCGGGGCGGATGCGGAGGTAGTTCCATTTGAAGGGACGAATCTGCTCGTCTCGACGGATTCCTTTTCTGAACGCGAGGATTTCCTCTCCGGCCTTGAGCCGGAAGCCATGGGAAGGGTGATGGCGTATGGCGCAATTGCGGATATTCTCGCCTGCGGGGTGAAGCCGGATTTCCTCATTCAGGCGTGGAACATAGACGACCCACACGACGAAAGGTTTTATGAGCGCGTCGCGCAGGGCGTCCAGCAGGTTGTTCCGCACTACGGCGCAAAGGTCATCGGCGGCGACGTCGGCACGGCGAAGGAATGGTGCTGGACGGCAACTGTTTTCGCGTCCTGCAAAACGCCGGTTTGCCGCGTTGCGTCGCAGCGCATAGATTTCGATTTGTATATGACGGGGCCGCTCGGTGCGGCGAACGCGGCTGTGTTTCTTGGTCACACGATCCCCGAGCCGCAACTTCGCGCGCCCGTGCCGAGTTCGGCGCTATTCGCGACGGACACGAGCGGCGGGCTTTTCGACGCGCTGGAGAACTTCCGCCGCGTCAATAACGGGATGTGGCTTGAGCTGGATGCTGAGCGTGCCGTTTCGCCGGAAGTCGCGCGGGGGCTTCCGCCCGGCGTGGAGAAGGGCTGGGCACTCGTCGGCGGAGTCGGCGAATACGAGCTTCTATTCGCCGTTTCTGCCGGAACGCCTGTCGCCGATGCCATGAAGATCGGGCGCGGCGGATTTGCCGCGCAGTGTGAATGCGATTTCCGCATCATGTACGGCGGAAAGATTGGCCACATGTCTACACCACCGCCGGACTATCGCGCAATCCCGCGCGAGAACTGGTTGGCAGAAACGGCATCATACTGGACTTCGCTTTGGCGATAGATTATGGAAACGATTCTTGTTACAGGTGCTGGCGGCTATATCGGCTCGAACGCCGCCGAATACTTCGCGAAAGCGGGCTACCGCGTCGTCGGAACGATCCATCGCCATATTGCGGAACGTTTGACGCGGCTTGGAGTCAAGACGATAAAGATCGACCTCGCGGATGCGGCGGATTTATCGCGGTTGTTCGAGGAAAAGATCGACTACGTCGTCCATATCGCGGCACGGGCGAGCGACGTTGGCCGCGATGAATGGTTCCGCAAGGCCAACTACGAGGCGGTGAAGAGTCTCGCGTCCGTTGCGATGGAACACGGCGTAAAGCGGTTTGTCTATCTTTCAACAGCGGATGTTTACGGGCTTTACGATTTCAAAGGCGAGAGCGAGGAAGAGCTTGCCTTTGATGAGACCGTGAAGAATCCTTATCCGAAGTACAAGATTCTCTCCGAGAAGTGGCTCGCGGCAAATCTGCCGCGCGAGTGCTTCAGCTGCGTGAGGCCGTGCGTTGTCTACGGACGCGGCGACACATCCATCACGCCGCGAACGGTCGCGTACCTGAAGAACTCGCCGCTCGTATTCCATTTTGGAAAGTGGCGCGGACGGAACCGCTGGCCGCTCGCGCATGTGGAGAACGTCTGCCGGACGCTTCACGCCGCGATGGTGCTGACGGAGGCGGGCGGGGAAGGCGTGACCGTGCTGGATTCGCGGCGCGTCACCGTGAGCGAATACTATCATGAACTCGCGGCGGAGTTCCTGCCGGGGAAACGCCTGCGCGAGATGACGTTGCCGATGGCGCTGATACGTCCAATCGCCGCGCTTTCGACGGCACTCTCCAGAAGCAAGCCGTTGTTCGATCCGACGCTGTACGCACTCGATACGATTTCGCACAACCTCGATTTCAGCAACCGGCGTATGCTCGCGTGGTTTGCGAAAGTGGGATTGGAGGAGTTTCACCATGATACGTATCAATAGCTCGTCTTGAATGTGTTCAGAGGTGAAGCCTTGCGGAACTTCATACTCGCCGTGAAAAGTACTCCCAGTACGCCAATATTTTTGATATAATAAAAGAAAAATGAACGAAAAGACGAGACCAATATGCCATGTAGTCGCGGGGCCTAACGGCTCCGGGAAGTCGACGTTTGCGCTCAGGTACCTGCCCGAGTACGCCGGCGCGGTGGAGTACGTGAACCCCGACCTCATGGCGCAGGGCATGTCGCCGACGGACATCCGGCTCTCCGCGATCAAGGCGGGAAAGCTCACGCTGGAGCGCATCGCCGAGCTCATCGAGGCGCGCACGTCGTTCGCCTTTGAGACGACGCTTTCAGGCCGCGGGCATTTGAAGCTACTCGCCGACGCGAAGAGGCGCGGCTACACGGTCGTGCTCTACTACCTTTGGATGCCCGAGCCGGCGGCATTGCCGCTCCGCATCAGCCATCGCGTTCTCGCTGGTGGGCACGATGTGCCGACCGCGGATGTCATGCGCCGGTATGCGCGTTCGAGTGCGAACGTCAGGGAGTATGCCGCGCTCGCCGACTCGACGCTCGTCTTCTACGCAGTACCCGCCATTCAGCGCCTCATCTACAGGCGCAACGGCGATTCGCTTGTGCTGGACCCCGCCTTGGCGGTGCCGATGAGAAAGGAGCTCGGGATATGATCGACCGCAAGGACTGGCCAGAGGACGCGCGCAACGCGCAGGCCGCTTTCGACGAGGCGTCGTGGGACGCGGTGGAGGGATTCCGCGACACGGGCGAAATGGTGCCGGGCATGAAGGACGGCAAGCTCTACCTCTACACCGTCGACGAGGCGCTTCGCACGCGCCCCGACTACGAGATGCGCAAGAAGGACGTCGGCGAATGGCGCCGCAACAACCTCATCGC
>JAFUDL010000122.1 GCA_017459225.1 Kiritimatiellia bacterium | reverse complement strand
GCCTCGGACCCCTTGAAGCCGAGGCAAAGCTGGAAATCCTCCTCGTTGCCCACGAGGATGTCCGCAACGGACGCTATTTGGTGGAACGCCTTCGCGAGCTCGGCCTCGCGTCCCTTCCAGAACGTGGCGCGGTAGTTGAGGTCGAACGAGACGAGCGTGCCGTACTTCTTCGCGGCCTTCGCGATCGCAAGGCAGCACTTGGTGGTCTCGGGGCTCATCGCGGCGATGAGGCCGGAAAGGTGGAGTATCTGCACTCCATCCTTCTCGAATATCTGCTTGACGTCGTAGTCCTTCGCGTCGAGCGTGCGGCCGATCTCGCCTGCGCGGTCGTTCCACACGCGCGGCGCGCGAAGGCCGAAGCCTCAGTCAGCGAAGTTGAACTGGTGTCGGTAGCCCCACGGACCGCCCTGCGGCACGTCGGGGCCCGTGAAGGCGATGTTGCGCGCGCGCAGCTGCGCCTTGATGAACGCCGCCATCGGGCTGCCCGCCACGAAGCGCGTCATCACCAGGCACTCGGGTCCAAGCGAGCTCGTGACGTTCAGCACGTTCGTCTCGGCGCTCGTCGCCTGGAGGAGGAAGCGGTTCGAGTTGTGCACCGCCATCCTGTTCTCGGGTGTGATGCGGAGGCCCATGGACGAAACGCACGCCACGGCGTACTTGCAGTTCTTGCGCACTTTGATCATTGCTGTATGCCTGTCATTGTTGTTTTCCGAAGTCACTCAATCGGGCCCCACCGGTGTGTGGCGAACGGCCAGAACACGCCGCCCGCTATGCCCACGAGGTTCTTCGCGGGAACGGGTCCCCAGTAGCGGCTGTCGTAGCTGGAGGGCGAGTTGTCGCCGCATGCGTAATACTCGTCGGGGCCAAGCGTCACCACGTCGCCCGGCATGCTGATGGTTCGCCCGGGTTCGCTGTAGTCCTGCCGTCCGCTAGGCCTGTACCCTGCGTACGGATACGCCTTCTCATGCCACTTGTCGTGGTTCTGTATCTGCGCAATGCGGCGGGGAGTCATCGGCTTCTCTCCGTTCACGCGCAGCTCGAACGCCGGCTGACCGTCCTTCTCACCGGCCGCGACGATCGAGAGCTTCTCGCCGGGCAAGCCGGTCATTCGCTTGATGTAGTGCGTGCCCTGCTGCAGCTTGGGGATTCCTGTGGTGGAGAACACCATCACGTCGCCGCGCCGGGGATGCCTGAAGTTCCAGAGCCAGCGGTTGACGAAGAGGAAGTCGCCGGAATGAACGTAGCCGCTCCAGAGGATGTCGCCCTTTAGCACCGAGGAGCCTTCGCGAAATCCGTTAGGCAGCGTTGCCACTTCGTAGCTGTAGGGTCCGTCTCCCGTCTCAGTGGGGTGAAGCACGTCGGTGGGAATGAGCATCGACTCGCTTGCACCCTCTGCTCCGCTGAAGACGCGCATGTCGTAGTGGCCCGTGTTCGTGTTTCTGAAGCGGAGAGTACCGTTGAACGGCGCGCGGTAGCATTCGTACATCTTGCCGGTGACGAGCCACTTGTACCATCTGAGGCCCGGAAGCGTGTCCCACACCGTCGCATCCTCCGGCTTGCACGAGATGGAGTGGTTGCCGTAGAGCGTGGGCTGCATGGACCCGGTGGGGATGTGGAACGGCTCGTAGAAGTACGCCCTGAACGCCATCGCGACGGAAATCGACACGACAAGAATGTCGAGCCATTCGCGGCACATCGCCCAGCTCTTCGGCGGATTGAGCTCTGTCAGCAGCTCAAAGCATTTCTCCGCGTCGCGCGCTTTCCAGGCCGCGCACAGGCTCTGCATCGCCTCGCCGTGCTCGCCGCCAGCGGAGTACGCCGGCAGATCCTCGTACGACAAAACGAACGTGCGCGCCTCGGAAAGCACCGCCTTCCTCAGCTTCGCCTCCTTCGCCTTCTTCGAGAAAGGCACCACTCCCCTGCACAGGGAATAAACGCTCCAAAGCACGAAGAGAGCCGAGAGTATCGTGGCTCCTCCGAAAAGAATCGTGTTCATCTATCAGTATTCCTCTCGCAGCTGCATTCTGTTCTCCTGGCGGAGTTTTCTTTTTCCGTGGCCGTCATTGCGATCTGTCCATAGACCATCACGTCAAGATTTTACCACATATCGGCCCCATCTCGCAACACTTTCGCGTTTTCAGTGAACGGTGAGCTCGTTGGCGTCGGGCTCGCGCACCTTCCACGGGAACGCGCCCAGCTCCACGAGGGCCTCACCCACGAGGAAGAGCGAGCCGCACACCACGAGCGAGCCGCCGCACGACTGCGCCCAGGCGACTGCGCGCGCGAGCGCCTCGGGAAGGTTCCTGCATGCATGGGCCGCCGTGAAGCCCGAGAGATGCATGCGCTCGGCAACTGACTCCGGGTCGAGCGAGCGCGCGTTGCGGATCGGCGTGGCCCAGCCATGAGTGGCGATAGCGCTCATGATGCGCAGATGCGCAAGCACGTCCTTGTCGCCGCAGAATCCGGCCACCATTCCCACTGGACCGTGCGTGCCGAGGCCCATGTGGCGCAGAGAGTCGCGCAGGGCCACCGCGCCGTCGGGATTGTGCGCACCGTCGAGGTAGATCGTCACGCCGTCCGCATCCACGCGCTGGCAGCGTCCGGGCCACGTGACCTGCGAGAGTCCCTTTACGACGGCGTGGTCGGGGATGTCGAAGCCGGCGTAGCGCACAAGCGCGTCGATCGCCGCGAGCGAGGTCATCGCGTTCTCAACCTGGTACGCGCCCTGCAGGGCGAAGCGCACGGGCGGCAGCTTGCGCGTGGCGGTGGTGAGCGTGAGCGGGTCCATCCGCACGAGCGACACGTGGTCGTCGGCCGAGATGAACGGACAGCCGTTGAGCGAGGCGGCGCGCGCCACCACGTCGCGCGCGGCGACG
>JAFUDL010000121.1 GCA_017459225.1 Kiritimatiellia bacterium | reverse complement strand
CATCTTCCACCTTGCCGCAGAGTCGCATGTTGACCGTTCGATCGACGGCCCTGGCGAGTTCATCCGCACCAATGTCCTCGGCACCGCGAACCTTCTCCAGGCTGCGCTTGGCTACTGGCGTGACCTCCCCTCCGCCGACCAGTGCGCCGGCGAGCCCGCGCGCGAGACGTTCCGGTTCCAGCACATTTCAACCGACGAGGTGTACGGCTCGCTCGGCCCCACCGGACTCTTCTCCGAGACGACACCCTATTCGCCGCATTCGCCGTACTCCGCATCGAAGGCCGCATCCGACCATCTCGTCCGCGCCTGGCACGACACGTACGGCCTTCCCACGCTCATCACCAACTGCTCCAACAACTACGGTCCCTACCACTTCCCCGAGAAGCTCATTCCCCTCGTGATCCTCAACTGTCTCGAAGGCAAGTCGCTTCCCGTGTATGGCAAGGGTGCGAACGTGCGCGACTGGTTGTACGTTGACGACCATGTCTCCGCGCTATGTCTCGTGAACGAGTGCGGCGTTCCTGGCGAGACGTACAACGTGGGCGGCCACAACGAACGTACGAACCTCGAGGTGGTGCAGACCGTATGCCGCATCCTCGACGAGCTGCGCCCGAGAGAAGGCGGCGCGAAGTACGAGGAGCTAATCACGTTCGTGGCGGACCGTCCCGGACACGACCTACGCTATGCGATCGACTCGTCGAAGCTGATGAACGAGCTTGGATGGCGTCCTTCGCGCGACTTCGACCGCGGCATCCGCGAGACGGTGCAGTGGTACCTCGACAACAGATGGTGGTGGGGTCCAATTCACGAGAAGAAGTACGCAGGCGAGCGCCTGGGCACAATCAAGAGGTAACGAAGATGGTGCTCTCGCTGCCGCAGGCAACCAGTCCGCTCGCTGGCGTGGTGAAGGTGCCGGGCGACAAGTCGCTTGCGCACCGCGCGGCGTTGTTCGCCGCGCTTGCAGAAGGCGAAAGCGAAGTCGCCAACTATCCCGACAGCGGCGTGACGCGCGCGATGCGCGGAGCGCTCGACTCGCTTGGAGTGCCGTCAAGCCTGGAGGGCGGCGTGCTGCGCATCAAGGGCAACGGGATGCGTCCTTTCCCGAATTCCGGCGCAACGGCCTACTGCGGCAACTCGGCAACGACGATCCGCCTCCTCGCGGGAGCGGTGGTGGCCACGCGCTCGACGGCCGTTCTGGACGGCAGCGAAGGCCTGCGGAAGCGCCCGATGGACCGCATAGTCGAGCCGCTTCGCCAGATGGGCGCCAACATCCGCTGCAAGGGCGGCTGTGCACCGCTCCACATCTCCCCCGCCCCGCTAGAAGGCATCGGCTACGATCTGCCCGTTGCATCCGCCCAGGTGCTGAGCTGTCTTCAGATCGCGGCGCTGGGAGCTGAGGGTGAAAGCCGCTTCGTCGTCAACGCCCCTGTGCGCGACCACACGACGCGCATGCTGAGGGCGATGGGCGCACAAGTGGCCGATGCGGGAAGGGAGGTCTTCGTGGAGGGGCTTGAGAAGCCCCTTGCGCCGCTGCACGGCACGCTGCCCGGCGACATCTCTTCCGCAGCGTTTCTCTTCGCCGCCGCGGCGATTGTGCCTGGAAGCAGAGTCACCGTCGAGGGCGTTGGCGTGAACCCCACGCGCACGGGCGTTCTGGACGTTCTTTCCAGGATGGGCGCGAAGGTGACGCTTGCGAACGAGCGCGAGGAGATGGGCGAGAGCGTGGCTGACATCACTCTCGCCGCCGCACAGCTTCGCGCAGTGGAGATATCGGGCGACCTCGTGGTGCGTTCGATCGACGAGTTCCCGGCGATTGCGGCAGTGGCCGCGTTCGCGGAAGGGCGCACCGAGGTGCATGAGGCGAAGGAGCTTCGCTACAAGGAGACGGACCGCATTGCCGCGATCGTCGCGCAGCTGCGTGCGCTTGGCGCGGAGGTGGAGGAGTTCGACGACGGCTTTGCCGTTCAGGGCGGCACGCTGAAGGGCGGCACCGCGCGCGCGAACGGCGACCATCGCCTTGCGATGTCGATGGCGCTCTGCGGACTTCGCGCGCCGGTTTCGGTGGAGGGCGCCGAGATACTGAACGAGTCCTTCCCGGGATTCGTCCCCACCCTTGGTTCATTGGAAACTTAAGTCATCACTCAAAAATAACTTGAACGCTTCATTGAATATTGTTCACAAATGACAATTGACACAATTGTTCACAAATCGCACTTGCCAATACAGCGCCAGATGAGGCCGGCGCTTTGGATGTGCGGCGCAGGGAAGGATTCGCAGGGGCCATTGGAATGTTTACGGCCTTGAGATCAAGCCGACGGAACTCGTGTGGTCCGTGAACGGGAAGGACACGTTCCGCTATCCGAAGACTAACTGCGGCGATCCCGACCAGTGGCCGTTTTACATGCCGCACTTCTTCCTGCTCGATATGCAGCTGGGCGGGAAATGGGTCGGCGACGTCGAACTCTCCACGCTCCCCGTGGAGATGCAGATCGACTACATCCGCATCTACGAGAAATGATTTCGCACGGCTCTAGCCTCTCGTAGCGGCGCCCGCCCTCGGCGAACTCGCAGTGAACGGAATGCAGTGCGCCCACAATGTCATAGACGTGGTTTTCCAGTTTGCCTATAAGTTCTATTGGAAACAACAAAAACAACGTGTAAAAACAACATCCTCTTTCT
>JAFUDL010000120.1 GCA_017459225.1 Kiritimatiellia bacterium | reverse complement strand
GTCCAGCACGGACGTCTTGTCAATCATGCACATCACGCGCGTCCAGATCGCCGCAGCCTCCTCCCTCTGCGTCAGCTGCGGGATCGCGGCCAGCTCGGCCGCCTCCGTCTCTGCGTCCTTCGGCTTGCGGCCCGCGCCCTCACGCTCGCCGCCCCAGTTTTTGGGCCGCTTGATGATTCCCAGATCCATCATCGCCTGCGTAGCGGTTTTGTACTCAAGCCCGACAGTTGCAACTGAAATCATTTTGTCGGTCAGCTCCGTCACCATCGCGCTTTGACCGTGGTCGATGCGATATTGTCCAACAGTCTTTTGATAGCAGTCTATATACCGATTGGCGGTGTCTTCATTGATGCCAACACTGTTCCGGCAAAATGGGATCCACGCGCCGTGCGCCATGCCTTGCTTCTCACTGGCGAGACGCCACCCAGCACGCGCTAGGTAGTTCAATGACAGCGCGGCATGGTGATTCGCCATTCCAAGGTCGAAGCGAATGCACTCGGCCGGCGTAGATCCGGCTGGTGCCTCGAGCGCTGTCTCGCACACGGTGAGGGCCGAGATCTCTTCGCGCGCCTTGTTTTCCTCGCGCGGAGTCGCGGAGTCGCGGCGCATTCTGGACGTTTTCTTCATGTTTGCAAAATCCTTTCAGTCAGGCTTCATCGGCCTTGAATTCGGTAGACTCAATGTAGCGTACGGCCTCTTCGCGCGCGATGTAGTACTTGCCGCCTACCACGTTTGCAGCCAGACGCCCCGCCTTAATGTCGGCAAGTATTGGATTGGTCGAAGCCATACCGAACGCGGCCGAAATGTCGCCTGGTGCAAGTATGGGCTTCTTCGGCAGCCGGTCTATTATTGCCTTTGTGGTCGCGTTCATGGTCAGTATCCAAGGTCCGATGCCGGTGCCGGGCGGCCGACGGGCAGACAGGGGCTTTCCGGGAGGAGCTCGTACCAGCCGGGATTGGCGCGCCGGCGCAGCTCGATGCGCCACCGCACGTCGCTCATGTGCGGCGGCTTGGTCCTGGCGGTCATGATGCCGTCCAGCGAGCGCACGCCCGGCAGACCTGCGCAGACCATTGCCTGGCGGATTCCTCCGCGGGTGAGGGTTTCTGGTTTCGAGTTTCTGGTTTCTGGTTTCGGGTTAGTAACCGCCAGACGTCTGCGCTTCTTCTTGAGCTCGCGGCAGCGGCGCTGGCTTTTGTTAACCTGCATCCGCTTCACGATGCGCGCGCACTCCCGGCAGTAGCGCGTCTTGCCCTGCCGTGGACCGAGCGTCATGATCGTCTCGCAGAGGAGGCACTTGCGCTTGATCGTCTGCACGGCTACCTCTCCAGCATGCGCATCAGGTCGTTGACGGAGCTCAGCACCGCCACGATTGCCGCCCATCCGAAGATGATCAGCCACATGGCGTTGTCGTCCATCCACTGCCACACGGTGCGGCGCCTCGGCGCGCACGTGGCGCGCACCGCGCGCTCGAAGTTTTCACGATCCTGCTCCATCGCATTCTCCCTTCTTGATGAGCCGCACGATGCGGCAGCCTCTGTAGTCGAATGTTGCCAATGTGGAATTGTTGCCAGTTCCAATGTTGCCAGTTTCCAATAGGCCATTTCTGCCAGGGAACTTGCCGTCGAGCGCCGCCACCTCCTCGGCGCTCGAGAACCCGCACTCCTTGAGGATGTCGGCCGCGGTCATGGCTGCGCCTCCTCGGCTGCGGCCTTCTCCGCGCGGATGCGCTCTTTGCGCGCCTTGTGGGACTGCGCCAAATGAGCCTTGTACTTGGCGTATGCGCGCGCGGCGGCGATTCCGCAGCGGCGACCCACCTCGAAGTTCCTGCACGTCATGCGGCACTGCGACTCGCCGTCGATCGAGAACTCGACGACAACGTTCCCGGGCGTCAGCCTATGGACGCTCTGCTGGTAGTCGTGGCGCTCGTCCACGGCCACTGCAATGTATTTTCCTGGGCATTTCACGTAGCGCGCAGGGACGCCGGCGATCTTCAGGCTGTGCGATTCATCCGCCGGGCTTTCCGGCTCCGAGCCGTCAGCGCCGGGCGGCAGTTTGCCGATCGACGGACAGGGCGCCAGGAAGTCTATGATCTCCTGCGGCGTGTGGTACACAGTGCCGGGGTTGCCGTTGGGCTGTTCGTTCATCTCGTGTCTCCTTTTTGGTTGGGTTGGTTGGTTTGGAAGTTGGTAGTTGGTAGTTGGTTGGTTTCGAGGTCGCTTGCGTTGTCGCTCATCTCGCCGCCCTCCGCTCTATCGCCAGCTCGCGCGCATAGGCGCGCTGCTCGTCGGTCATGTTCAGCTCAAAGAACGCGGAGCGCACATCGCCGACGGCTTGGCCGACGGGCATCCATTCGGGCTTGCGCATCCAAAACCTTGGCGAGTAAATCCCGCCGCGCGCAAGCACCTTCTTGGCGTGGCGAATCCGCTCTTTCACGCGGCGCTCAACGCCCGACTTCGACCTGAACTTGAGCCAATGCTCGCGCCGCTTCTCGGGATGTGCCGCGTAGTAGGCGCTCACGCGCGCGCACTCCTTGCGACGATGCTCCGCCAGCCATGCCGCGTCCTGCCGCTTGCGCGCTCGCCATTCGCGCATCATGCGGCGGTTGTACTCTCGCAGTTCCTCCGTCATGCCCGCCTCCTCCTGAAGAATCCGGCCACGGCGACATAGCGGCGCATCTCGGCGGCCTCGTCCATGTCCTCGTGGATCGTCCTGCGGTTGAACTCCTCCATCTCCTCGCGCGTCACGTCTGCGGGGAACGTCCTGCCGCATGCGGCGAGATAGTCGGTCTCACAGGCGAACCGTCCGCCGAGGCGGAGAACGGACTGCCCTGCAAGAGCGAGCGCGGCCTCAATCGTGGAGCCGATGCTGGGCGTGATTTCGTCCATCACCTCTCCGTCACTTGAACCTCAGACCGAGCTCGGCCATCTTGCGCCGCAGGGGCCGCGAGATCCTC
>JAFUDL010000119.1 GCA_017459225.1 Kiritimatiellia bacterium | reverse complement strand
GTGTATCCGTCGAATGCGAACGGAATGGTGCCGCAGTCTCTGTATTCCGAGTCGTCTGCGTCGTGCCTCTTGCGCTGCACCTCGTAGAACGGAACACGCGAAGAGGCGCCCACTCCAAAAGAGAAGTGGTTGTTGATCAAAAATGTCGAGATCATATAGCTTGAAGTGAACTCTGCGGTTTTGGCGCCCCACTTGTCCCTCATCTTCGCCTCCGTCACGCCGTAGAACTCGACCTCGCCGGCGTTTCCGGCATACCCTCCTCGCTCATTCTCAAGCGTGTAGTTCAGACTGACGACGCGAAGGTATTTGAAGGGCGTCATCGATGCTTCGCTTGCCACATGGACGTCGCCCCAGTTGGTGCCGTCCCAGCCATCGGCCTCCGTCGCCACATGAAGATCAACCGCGTCTGAGAAGTCTGCTTCGTTCGCGCCCTGGAAGACGCATCCATACATTCGCACGATGTTTGCCGCGCGTCCGAAATAGCGGATGCGGGTGACGATGCGAGGCTCCTCCAGTTCGATGCCCGCCCAGCAGGGACCGCCGTGGCTCGCTTCGTTCGGGGGGTCGAAGAACGTGGCCGTGTCGCCGTCGAAGACTTTTTCCTTTGTGCTTCCTGTGTCGTTCCAGGAGCCTTCCGTTCCCAAGACGACAATCGCGCCGTTGCCGTCCTTCACGGCGATGTCGTTCAGCTTCGTGTTGTTCCACTCCGTGACAGTAAGGGCCGATGCGCAGAGTCCGCACATCGCCGCCAGCACGCAAGGCACATGGTTCAAACGCATCTTCAAGTCTCCTTTGAATTGGTTCGGAAAATCGTTTTCGCGGCGGCTGTGGCCCATGCCACTTGGCAAGAAAAGCCGTACAACCGCAGAAACATCAAGAAGTCTTCTGAACACAGTATAGCAAACCCCGCACTTTCCGACAATGGCAAAATGAAAGTTTGAATCGCTTCGACGCTCAGTGGTCTAGAAGTTTTGCCATGGTGCTGCGTTCACTTTTGGGGCAATCCGCTCAACACAGGGCCTGGAGAATATGGTACAATAAGAGTCACATCATGAGAATTACATTCCAAATGGCGATTTTTGCCGCGGCAGCCTTTGCGGCGGCGGCGTTCGGCGGGGACGACGGGTTCGTGCTCGGCGCGGACATAAGCTGGGTCTCCGAGATGGAGAGTAACGGCGCACGGTTCAAGACGGCCGCAGGCGTCGAACGTGACCTTTTCGCGCTTCTGCGTGACGACTACGGGATGAAGGCCGTACGCCTGCGCGTGTGGGTGGATCCGAAGAATGGATGGTGCGGGACTAAGGACACCGTCGAGAAGGCGAAGCGCGCGAAGAAGGCCGGCATGGATGTGATGATCGACTTTCACTATTCGGACACATGGGCCGATCCCGGGCACCAGATCATCCCCGCCGCCTGGGCACCCTATTCCAACGACGTGGCCAAGGTCTCCGTACTGCTCGCCGCGCACACGGAGTCGGTGCTGAAGGCGCTGAAGGCCGCAGACGTGGCGCCGAAGTGGGTGCAGGTCGGAAACGAGACTGCGAGCGGCTTTGTGTGGCCTACAGGACATCACAGTCGGCCGGATGGCTACGCAGCGCTCTTCAAGGCGGGATATGCGGCCGTGAAAAAGGTGTTCCCCAAGGCGGTCGTCCTCGTGCACCTCGACCGTGGCCATGATGCCGGGCTCTACGACTGGAATCTGGGCATGCTGTCCGAGCGCGGCGCCAAGTGGGACATGATCGGCATGTCGCTTTACCCGTGGTGGGCGCAGAAGAAGATTCCAGACCACTACAAAACCATCGCTATGTGCATGGAGAACATTCGCAGGCTGTCCGAGAAATGGAATTGCGACGTCATGATCGTGGAGACCGGCGTTCACAACCGCACGCAGGAGCCAGAGACGCAGCGCGCGAGCCGCAAGGAGCTTTGGCGAATACTGAACGACGCGCGCCTTCTCACGAACGGTCGCTGCCGCGGCGTGTTCTACTGGGAGCCTGAATGCCGGGAAAGCCCGTATCAGCTTGGCGCGTTCACCAACGATGGCCGTCCCACGGAGATAATGGAGGCCTACAAACTCAAGCCTGCGCCGTCTCTTGCGATGAGCCTACACGGCGACGGAGTGCGTTTCTCCTGTGGTTCCATGGGAGAGTTCGACATCTCGCACCCGCGGCTCGCCATCGGCGGCGAAGACCGCTGCAAGCCGATCGAGACGAGGCACAACGGAAACATGTGCGTTCTCAAATACAAGGATGATGGCCTCCTAAAAGTAACGCTCGACGGCCAGCGCGTGCACTATCGCCTGGAACAGACGCCGAACGGCTACCGCAAGCCGTTTCAGGAGATGTACGTGCCGATAACCTTCAATCAGGGAGGCAAGTGGCATGTGGACTCGAAGAGCGGCGACTTTCCGCTGGTGAAGGGTGGTGCGAAGCTCTTCCAGGGCAACACGAGGGCATTCGCGGTTAGCGATCCCAACAACGCCAAGCTCGCGCTCAGGTTTTCGTCCGGCACGTGGATGGAGGTGCAGGACAACCGCGAGTGGAACTGGGCGATTTTCTGGAGCGGCTTCCACATGCCTGGAGGAATCAAGGAGTGGACGGTAGAAGCGTCGCTTGACACGTCTGCCTTTGCGCGCAGGCGTCTGCTCGACAAGTTCGGCCAGGTCGCGCGCGATTTCCCCGGGAAGATTTCCGACGAGTCGGAGTTGAAGGCAGACCTTGCCGGTGAAGCCGCGTACTACAAGGGACTCGATTTTGCGGGCAAGCTCGCGAAGCGCGGCTGCCGGCTTGACGTCTACGGCGGCGTTGACGGCATGGGCGCGCAGTTCGGGTTGAAGAAAACGGGATACTTCCACTGCGAGAAAAAGAATGTAGGCGGACGGGAACGCTGGTTCCTCGTGGACCCGCTCGGCAACCCGTTCTTCCATCTTGGCATTTGTTCCTTTGGTCCGGGCGAGGACTACACTGACGTCACCGATCGTCAGGATGCATACGAGTGGCTGCCGCCGCATGACGGACGGTACGGCGCGGCGTGGAAGGACCGTCCCGGCGACTGGTGGAACGGCCGCGCAGTCTCCTTCTACAAGGCGAACGTCATCCGCAAGTACGGAAAGTACGACGACGAGGCGCAGGCCACGCGCTTCGTGAACCGCGTGCGCGCCGTGGGCTTCAACTCCATCGGCGCGTTCTCAGACGTGTCGGCCAGCGCGCGGCAGAAGAATTTCCCGTACGTCGGCTTCGTCAACGTCGGCAGTCCGCGCTTGATTCCTTCGGTGCGCGGGATGTTCGACCCGTTCGACGAGAAGAGCCGTGCCGAGGTTGCGAAGGGCATGAAGAGCATGGCCAGGCACGCGGCAGATCCGCTTGTGATCGGCTACTTTCTTGCGAACGAGCAGGGCCTCGAAGATGTCTCTCGCGCGATTCCCGCGCTTGACGGCAGCTATGCGGCGAAGCGCGAGTTCGTGGCGTTCCTCCGCGGGAAATACGGCGCCATCGCCGCGTTCAACACGGCGTGGAAGGCGGATGAGACGGACTTCAAGGCGCTGGAGGAGAAAGGCCTCGCCGTCACCACCGAGGCGGCGCACGCAGATGTGCGCGCGTTCACCGAAATCTTTCTCGACGCATACTACGCGCTCATTGAACGCGAGTTCCGCAGGAACGATCCGAACCACATGCTCATCGGCAGCCGTTGGCAGCCAGCCACCGCGAACGACGAGGTTCTATGCCGTGTGTGCGGCAAGTACATGGACGTTGTGTCGATCAACTACTACGCTGCTGGGATAGACAGCGTGTTCGTCACGCGAATCTACGAATGGTCTGGCCGCAAACCGCAGTTCTGGAGCGAGTTCTACTACACGTCCACCAAGGAGTCCAACTGCGGTCCGTCCGGCTTCGATCTCCCCACGCAGAAGGCGCGCGGCATGGCCTACCGCAACTATGTGGAGGGTGCGGCCGCACTTGGTTTCGTGGTCGGCATCGAATGGTTCACGCTTATCGACCAGGCCGCCACGGGGAGATTCTTCGAAGGGCAGAACGGCGAACGTGCAAATACGGGCCTTTTCAACGTGCTTGACCGTCCATACAAGGACATGTTGGGCCAGATGCTTGAGGCGCACCTTGACATATATCCCGTGTGGTTCGGACGCCAGGATGCCTGGAAGTCCTCAGGCTCACGCTAAAACTGCGCCGTCTAAAGGGGACAATCCCCATTTTGGCCTGGGGGACTGTCCCCCGATGGAGTGCCGTCCGCAAAACTAAACGCAAGTCTGAAAGGGCAAATGCAAGTTTGCATAGGTGAACGCAAGTTGCAGAAGTGATTGCAAGTTCTTGAAAAGCTGAATGCAAGTTTTTGTGC
>JAFUDL010000118.1 GCA_017459225.1 Kiritimatiellia bacterium | reverse complement strand
GTCCAGCCGCCGGGGAACGGCTTCACGGAAAACTCCGCCGTGCCTGTGCGGAACGGGAAGAGGCAGATGAAGCGATCCGTCCCGCGCCGTTCAAGGCGGAAGGGACGCAGCTCGCGTCCGCTTTCAAGCAACACGCGCGCAAACGGCGTCGGCTCCGCGGCAAGTTCGCGTCCTGTCGCCCTTTCGCGCAGGGAGGAGATGGCTCCCGTCGAGTCCAGTGTGAGCGACGAATCTGCGCCATCAAGCGTCAGCACGGGCGAGCCCGCAGTGGAGAGGTACTTTTCCGCCGCACCGGCGTTGTTCCACGGCGCCTCGGTTGCGATCGCGGCGATGCGTTCTGGCGGCAGCGCCTCGTTCCACACGCGGAAGTCGTCGATCAGTCCGCCGAAGGAGTCCGCGCCCCATGCGCCGATGTGCGTGCGGCCGAGAAGGAAAGGATGGTCCCATACGGCCTTCTTGACCGGACGGCCATCCGCGTAGACGGTCACGTTCGGGCGCTTGAAGGTAAGCGCGACGGACGCCCATCGTCTGGTAGGCATGTTGGCGAAGGCGCACCAGCCTGTCTCGCGTCCTCCCTCGCGCAGCCGCACGGTCAAGTCATGGCCCGTGGAGAAGAACAGCGTGCCGCCCACGCCGCTCCATGCGTCGGAGGTGAGCAGGCACGGGTACTTGCCGCATCCTCGCGATTCCCTGAAGAAGCGAAGGAAGAGCGTTACCTCGTCGCCGCCGTCAATGCCGGGAACGGCATCAACTTGGGCCGCCGCGCGCTCCGTGCCGACGGCAAGCGCCGTGCCGAACGAACCCTGCGCCCAGCGCGCGCCACCGGTGAACACAGCGCCAATCCCGCGCACGGCATCAAGCGTGCACGAGCTCTGCGCCTCGTCAAAGCCGAAGCGCGCGCACTCTCCTCCTGACGCAACCGCGGCCAAAAGAGCAGCGCATGCCAACAAACATGGTTTTCTCATGACCTCATTATACCGCATCCTCCACGACAACCGCAACATCTTTCAGCGACACAGCTTTCAGCGTCTAAGCTGCGCGGAGGGAGTTTTTCTGAACCGTCGTTGCGGAATCGCCGTTTAATCTATCGATGCGGCTGTGCCGAATGCCGTCTCACGCTAAATGGGAACAAATGATGGATGGAAAGATGAATGCATTGAAGGCGACTGGCCTTGCGCATGCCTATGGAAAGGGCGCGGCGAGGGTGGACGTGCTGAAGAACTTCGACCTGGAGCTGGTTCCGGGCGCGTTCGAGGCTCTTATGGGGCCAAGCGGCAGCGGGAAGTCCACCTTCCTGCACCTCGCGGCCGGCCTGATCACGCCCGCCGCCGGAAAGATCGAGATCGGCGGAACGGAGGTGACGGCGCTTTCGGATGGCGCTGCCGCCAAGTTCCGCCGCCGCCATGTGGGAGTTGTGTTCCAGAGCTTCAACCTCCTCGACGCTCTTACCGTGGCCGAGAACATAGTCCTTCCCGTGAAGCTCGACCATGGTCGCCCCGACCGCGCCCGCCTCGCCTCGCTCATTGCGAAGCTCGGCCTTGAAGGCAAGGAGGCGCGCCGTCCGCCAGAGCTCTCCGGCGGCGAACGTCAGCGCGTGGCGATTGCGCGCTCTCTCTTCGCGCAGCCGGACGTCATTCTCGCGGATGAGCCCACGGGCAATCTCGACGCCGCCGCTTCGCGCAGCCTTTGCGCACTGCTGAAGGAGTTGAACGGGCAAGATGCTCGTTCTCCCAGTGAAAACACGCATGCCGAGAAAAGTGCCATTCTGCTTGTGACGCATGACCCCGTTGTCGCAGCGGCGGCGACGAAGGTGCATTTTCTCAAGGAAGGACGCATTGCGGCGTCATGCGAGACGGAAGGCAACGCGGAGAAAGTGTCCGCAAAATATCTTGAAGTCTATGGCTAAGGCTTGACCGACCATGCTGATTGAAATGATAGCTAGAGGCGGAAAGGCGCGCTTTGCGTGTGCCGCGGCGGGCGTGGCGGCCGCAGCGGGGGCGGTGGTGTTCGTCTTCTCGCTTGCGGCGACGAACCGCGCGCAGGTGCCTGCGATGGCAGCAAGGGCGTCCGCTCCGTGGAAGGCGTGGCGCTTTGCGGGCGCGGAAGGCGAGAAGCCGACGAAGGACGAGCCGAAGGCCGACTTGACGCTGCAGGTGGTGGATGCATCGATAGACCTTCGCCCGGGAGGGCGCGTGCTGCAGGGTCCGCCCATGCGCGCAGTTCTGTCGCTTGCGCCCGCGGAGAATCCGTACGCATGCACGAAGCTCGTCGCAGGGCGCTGGATAGACCATTCAGCCGCCGAGCCGGAGCTCGTATGCACGCGCAATACGCTTGTGCGCTTCGGACGCGGCGAGCCGCCTCCTCTCGGAAGTCCGATCAAGTTCCTCGGGATGTTTGGCACGATGACGGCGAAGGTGGTGGGATATCTCGACGACGCGAAGTTGCCGCCTGAATGGCCGGGGGCCTTCGTGAACAAGGCGGCGTTCGACGTGTTCGCCCAGGAGCGGCACGGCGAGCTTGCGCTATACAAGCAGGCGGAAGGCGCGAAGGACGCACTTACGCCGTCCTCCGAATCCGTTGTGCGCGGCTTCACTGGCGACGAGCAGAGGCGCATGGACTACGCGCGTCCGCTTCTCCTGGCCGGCGCTGTGCTGCTTGCGCTGTGCCTGCTCGTCAACTCGCTGCTTCTCTCCGTGGAGGCCAACCGCAGGCCGCTTGCGGTTCTGCGCACCGTTGGGGTCACGCGCTGGGGCGTGGCGCGTCTGGTGGCGAAGGAGGCGCTCGCGGCGGCGGCAGTTGGCGTTGCGGCTGGGTGCGCGGTGGCTCTGGGCGCGCTCTCGCTTTATGTGGCCGCGGATCGTACGGCGTTCCCCGAGGGGATGTCGGTAGATTGGCGGATGGTGGCGGTGGCGTGCGTGCTCGCGGTGGTCGTGGCGCTTGTGGCGGCGCTCTTCGCGCTATGGCCGGCCCTCGCGGTGAGGCCGCTCGACGCCACGGGGGAGCGTCCTCGCCGCCGCAGGCACGGAATGGCCATTGCTTTCGCGTGCGGATTCGCGGCGTTCGTTGCCGTGGAGGTGTGGGGGGCGTCGCTGATGCGTGCGTTCGTGCCGTCGCCCGAATGGCCGGACGCCATAGTCTCCATCCTGCCGGGCGGCGTGAGCTCGTTCGACGTTGAGAAGCTGCGCGGCATCGCCGGCGTGAAGCGCATCTCCGAGCTTTATCCGCTTCAGCTCAACTTCGAGCCGGAGGAGCCGATGGCGATGCCGGGCGGAGGTCGCGACGGAGCGCGCCCATCCCGTGCGGGTGGTGGGGGGACAGGCGGTCCTGGGGGAGGCCCGCGCAGAATGGGGCGCGGCGGCAGAAGGCCGTGCCGCAACGCGCTTTTCCTCGCTGCGGAGTGGATGCCCGAGTTCAAGTTCATTGAAGGCACCTGGGCGGACGCGACGAATGCGGTGTTCAGTTCCGATGCGTGCGTGATCACCGAGATGATGTCGCGCGCGCGCAATCTGCACGTGGGGGACATGCTGCGCGTGGCAATGGGCGGGAGAGGTCCGAAGACCGTCGTGGAGCTGCCTGTGGCGGGAGTGGTGGACCTGAACTGGCACATGGTGACGAGCCGCGGGCTCGTGCGCGGAATGAACGGGGCGCCAGGGATGACGGATGGACCAGTCTTCGTCTCGCTAGACACTGCGGAGTCTCTTGATGCGCGTCCCGCCGAGATGGTGCCGATGACGCATCTCTGGGTGGAGTACAAGCCGGAGTTCCTCGCTGAGAAGGGCGTGTTCCCGGCAGGACGCGAGGTGGAGAAGGCGATTGCCGCAGCGCTGGGCAATCCTGTGGATTCAACTGTGCGTCTGCACGCGCGCGACGAGATCGCCGACGGTACGCTCGCGCACGGTTCTGATGTCATCGGCCAGGCCGCGCGCGTTCCTTTCGTGTTCCTGCTTGTCCTGGCCTTTGGCTTCATCGCCATGCTCGTGGCGGATGCTGACGCGTCGAAGCGCGCGTTCGCCGTGCTGCGCGCAGTAGGTGCCACGCGTGCTCAGCTCACGCAGAAGCTCGCGTTCGGCGCGCTGCGTACTGCAGCATGGGGAATAGCTGGAGGATTTCCCGCAGGCGTGCTTGCGGGGTGGCTTTTCGCGATAAAGACGGGCTCGATCTGGCCAGGGCTTCCGCACTATTGCGTGGTGCCATGGCGCGTGCTCGCGGAAGGCACATTTGGCGCGCTCGTGTTTGTGCTTCTTGTGGCTGTGCCGACTTCAATGTTTCTCGTTGGCCGGGCCATACGCGGCGGCGCCGCGCGGTGATGGCCCGCGCGTCCCGCAAGCCACTACTTCGGCTGTTTTGCGATTGTTGCGATAGAAGGGATCGTTGCGAGGAGGACAGAGGATAAAGAATGAAGGCTGGATCTTGTGAAGCACTCTGCAGCCAGATCCTTTGTCCTCTGTCGTCTGTCCTGCCTGTCATTATGGCATTCTGTAAGTATGGCATTGTGGCATTGAGACATTCTGGAATTGTCCGCCTTCAATTTCATAATGCCATAATGGCACAATAGCACAATCTCGCAATCTCGCACTTATTGCTTTCGCTGTTTGGAGTCTCGGAGTCTTGGAGTTTTGAAGATATATTTCTAAAGCTCCCAAACTTCCAACAGCGAAAGCAAGCGATGTGCCGAGCATTCACATCACAAACCGTGCGCAAAACTTGGGTGTGCGCAAACTTTGTGAGGTTCAAACCGCGGAAAGCGCGGAAGCCCGCCTTCGCGGGACACGGAAAACCCGCATGGATAATGTCTGTGGGCAAGGTGTGGTTGTCCGTCCATCACGCATAGACATATTGTTTTGTGGACGACGAAGTGTGGCAGTTGTGCGCGAAGCGCCCATTTCACAACCTCATCCGCGTCGTGCGAAGCACATTTCTGTGCCTTCCGTGGTAGATTTCTCTCGACAAAATCTGTTTACGCCCGCAAAACTTCAATTTTCCAAAATCCCCGCTTGAAGCCACTGGTGAATATGGTATACTATTTCCGCCTTGCCTCTCAAAGGCGAGATAACAGATTATCCACGTGGAGGTCGGCTAAGAAAAGTAGTCGCCGCCGTGTTTGGGAGTACGATGAGAGGAATTGAAAGTGCCGCCGATAGAGACAATAGCGCGACCGGTTCGGAATCGGATTAGCGTCAAGGTGCCGAAGGAGTATGCATCATACTCCTTTCAGGTGCTTCTTGTGCCTTTGTTTGAATCGGCGGATCAAAACCACTTTGATGGATCATCTCGGATACGCAAGAAACAATCTTTTGTAGATGTTCTGTTGTCCTGTCCGCGACTTGATGAGGGGGACGAACTTGACATTGCCAGGCCATTGAGCGTTGGCTGAACGATGACATCCTTTTGCGATTCTCTGACAGAATCCTACCTGTCGACAAGGCTGTGGCTCTTGAATGGGGACGCATTTGCGGAGAAGGGGAGCGCATCGGACATTCGCGCGCTGCGATAGACGCATTGATTGCGGCGACGGCACGTGTTCATGATATGACGTTGGTAACGCGCAACATCAATGACATGGTCGGGATGGATGTGCCTCTACTAAACCCATTTGACCAATAGAGATTTCCCTTGGTTGCTTCCATAATTGGCATTCTGCACCGTAATCTCACGTCCAAAACTCGCTACTTCACTTATTGCGATAGGTGACGTGCCGCGCACATGACCGTCGCTGGTGGGATGGTTGTGTGCGCGCGGACGTGAGACGATGAGACATTGGCAAAGCCGCGTAGTCTGGCCAAGGGGGGACAGTCCACGCAGGCTCGTATCTCCATAATTCACCTCCATGCCTTCTGATGACAGGAAACAACTTATCTGAAACAACTTCCTTTTACGGCGGGTAACTGCCCGCCGATTCAAGAATGCCGCGCAATTGCGCGGCGAGAAGAAAAGTTGTCTTTGCAGGTTGTTTCTGTTGTTTCGGAATCCAAATACGCTCGGCTGAAAAACGCGCCTCATTTTCATTAATTTCAAAATCCCCACTTGAAGCTAACGGGGGAATAGGGTATACTATTTCTGGCTTGTCCAACAAGGGCGGCTGATCTTTGACATCGGCTGGTACGGCTTTTCGCGGCGCTACAAGCGCGGCGAAAGGAGACCAGCCACCGGGCTGAAGTTTTGGCTCTTCGTGCATGAGTGTGGGTCGGTTCATGCCACCTCCTGACGAGCTTCCCCTTTGTTCATGCGCATCGGAGCGTTGCAACTGGGCCACGGGATTGTGATGTTCGAGCAGAACAGCATTACGAGCGCGATCATC
>JAFUDL010000117.1 GCA_017459225.1 Kiritimatiellia bacterium | reverse complement strand
GCTTATCGGATCCCAGCCGTTGTACGTGAAGGTCTGGTTGGCGCTCTCTGGGATGAGAAGGTTGCTGTCCGCGAGCGTTGTGGCCGCGCCGCCGCACGCAGTCCAGTTGCCGGCCGTGGCGAACGCGGCGTCGGCGGTGCTTGACCAGACGGCGTCGGCGAGGGCCGCGCGAGAAGGTGCGCCGTCCGCATACTTCACCCAGAAGCCGATGTGGATGAGCGAGTAGGCGGGGGAGGAAATGTTCCCGGCGTCCGTGCCGTCTTCGCCGCAGGTGAACGTGCGGTCAAACGTCTTCGTCGTGTTGTAGCCGAGGTTGCCGAAGTCCGCCAGCGTTCCGATGCCGATCGCGCGCGGCTGCGTGTCGCCTGTGCCCTTGCCCCAGTTGTTGTAGGCGAAGAGTACTTCGCCCTGCGGGAACACGGTCGCGTCGGAGAACTTGCGCATCAGCTGGAAGCAGCCGTGCCCGCTTGAGCCGCTTGTGTTGAAAGTGTCGTTGAACCCGTAGATGTTGCCGCTCCAAGGCTCGGAGATCGCGCCGGCGGTGTCGGTGTCGTTGCCGTTGTAGTTGAGAGGATTGAACTCGATGTAGCCTTCAACCGAGTCGTCGTTCGCGGCGACGGGCGTGACGCCGCCCGAGTTGCTCCACACATGGAGCTTGGTGACGACCTGCTGCTTCTGCTGGGCAATGGTCACGGGGAAGGATACGTCGGTCCAGGTGGTGCCGGGAGCGTCCATGTCCACCCACAGCGCCTGGAGGGCGCCCGTGTCTTTGCGCACGAGCTCGATGTAGTAGCCGACCTTGGAGATGCCTGTCGTCTTCATCGGGGGCGCGTACGAGTAGGGGATGTCCGCAGGGTTCTGGGTGTAGCCGTAGATGGTGGGCTCGATCGTGCGGACGTGCGTGAAGCCGGCGAGGTACTCGGCGGGGACGTTGTTCTCCGCGCCGAGGGTGACTGCGGGACGCGTCCACGTCGAGGGGTTGATCTTGCCTTCTGCTGTCGCTAGCGTCAGTAGCTTCGCCTTCAGGAGGTTCGCCGCGTTGTCGCATGACGCCGCGGTTATGCCGCTTGCGAACGCCCCAGCCAGGTCAACGCACTCGACGTCCGTCTCGGATGCGCACCAGTCCGTGATCTGGTTGTTGAGGCTGGCGCTTGCGCCAGGGATCGTCGAGGCGATCACGGTGGTCATCGGCAGCGCCGCCTTGATGCGCGTCACGGCCGCCTTGTAGTTGGCTAGCACCGTTGCGTCGCCCACGTTGTCGGTCACGTCAACGTCGCCGCAGACGAATATCGTGAAGTCCGGCTCGTTCGCGGCGAAGGCGTACGTCTCGAGTCCCTCGAGGATGCCGGCGCGTCCCGCAGACGTCTTGAGAGCGAGGTCGATTGCGCCCGCGTGGCGGCACCATGCCTTGTTGGCGTTCTGAAGGCCGTTGGGATTCGTGCTGCGCCATCCGGTCATCTGCACGTTCCATCCCTCGGCCGCGAGAAGGCGCGCGAGCGGGAAGCGGAAGTTGTCGCCGGTCGTGCTGTCGCCATATACGTAGTTGCCGCCCACCGGCCATATCTTGATCGGGGCAGGAGGAGGCGTTGCGCTTTCCGAGTACGTCTTGAGCGTGATCGCATTTGGCGTGACGTCGATGTCGTAGTCATACGGGCATCCGACCACGTTGACTCCTCCGCCTGTGTTGGCGGTGATCGCGCCTGCTGTGAGAAGAGCGATCGAGGTGCCAGCGGCGGGCGCGTTCGCGCCGGCGAAGAACTCGCCAAGCAGGAAGTTCGCCTGCACGGCGAAGTTGACGGTGCCCGAGAAGGAGAAGGGCTGCGGCATGTCGAAGGATGGCGAGCGCGTGAACGAGATCACGTTCTCCGCAGTGTGGAGAAGCGTGCCGCCTTCGTCGATCACAAGGCCGGAGAGCGCGAAGGGGGCCGTGCCGCACGCGGTCATGTCGAGCGTACCGCCCGAGTGGATGATCACCGGCACGGGCTGCGAGGAGATCGCGCGCTCCGGATACCGCGTGGAGGCCGTGGAATCCATCACCACCTTGCCGCCGAAGATCTCAACGCCGCCGTCTATGCGCTGGTCGGTGTGGTTGTTCGCGATGGTGAGCGTGGCGGCGCCTTTCTTGACGAGCTTCGCCGTGCCGTTGAGCGGCGGGAAGATCGTCACGTTGCTCGTCTCGTTCGAGACGAGTATGGTGCCCGAGACGTATATCCACTTCACCGCGGTGTTCGGCACCAGCGCGCCGTCTAGCAGGATGAGGTCCTGCATGTGCGTGGACTGGTATCCCTCCTCGAACGAGCCGCCGTTCTTCACCGTTAGCGACTTGATGTTGACTGGGTTTGACACCGTTCCAGTGGGCACGCGGAAGATCGACGTCTCGCCGTCAACCACGAAGTCGACGTTCGGGATGTTCACGGCGTTTCTGTGGAAGTACGGAATTCCGCCCTTGGTATACACCGTGCCGCCAGTCGTGCCCGTGGTGTTGCAGAACCAGAAGCCGCGCCCCGCCGTGAGGTCGATCGTGAGAGTGTGGCCGTTCAGCTCGAACGTGGTGGCCGCATAGCCGCTGTTGATGAGGCCGAGATGGCCGGTTCCATATACACCTGCGTCGCCGGTGAGCTCGAGGCCCGCCATCTGCGCGGATCCGTTGCCGACGTCTGCGCCGGTGTTGCGAAGGGCACCCTTGCCGTCGGGACCCATTCCGCAGATTCTCATGAAGGGCACGTTTCCGTTGCCCTTGCCGGCCATGTCGAACGTTCCGCCGTCAAGCACTTCGATCGGTATGCCGAGTGTGATGACGGACTCGTTGCCGTACTTCACCGTGCCCTCTGCGACAGTGATTCCTGTGACGGCTAGTATCTTGCGCTGTATGAAGTAGGTGCCGGAACCGTCCTTGAGAATCTTCACGGCACCTTCGAAGCGCAGATAGTCGCCGTTGTAGGTGCGTTCCGCCGGAACGGTAAGCTGCAGCGTGCCGGAGCTGCCTTTGATCACGATCGGCGAGAGTATCGACTCTGTCTCGGGCGCGGAGAGGTGGAGGGTGTGTCCGTTTAGGTCCACGGTCACGCCGTTGACGAGCTTCTCCTGCTCGCCTGTCCAGTCCGTATCCTCCGACAGCACGATCGTGCCGGAAATGGTGGCGTTTCCGACTGCGCCGCCAGGTGCCACCTTGTAGCTCTCTGTGGAAGCTGTCGGCCAGCCCTGGCGCGGCACGGCGGCTCCCTTGGTGAAATCGACGCTTGTGAGATTCTTCCAAATCTCGCCGTTCGCGCGGTCGAAAAGAGCGCCCTTGCCGTCTGTTGTCCTAACCGGCACGAGGTCGCGCACAACGAGTCCGTTGTCCTTCAGGAGTAGCGAATCGAACCTGTAGGCAGTGCCTTTGGTGATCGAATAGCAGCCGAACACAGCCATTTCGTAGATCGGGCAGGCGGCGCGCGATATGGCAACGGCGTTGTAGTTTAGACCGTTAGCAATCGTGATGTAGTTGTCGCTGTCGATCGTGCAGCGGTAGTCGGTGTTGGCGGCGACGAAGCCGATGTCCTGGCCGCCGCTGTGGAACATGAAGCCCTGTCCGCCGTTGC
>JAFUDL010000116.1 GCA_017459225.1 Kiritimatiellia bacterium | reverse complement strand
TACTACCTCGACCTGCACGGCAACGAGGTGCTTGTGGCGGAGGACGCGCCTGGCTGCCATTCGCCCATGCTGCTGCGTCCGTCGAAGAAGCCGGTGGTGCAGGCCGAGCAGCGCAACTTCATCGCGCCCGACGCGCCGGGACGCTTCTACGTGCAGAACGTGTACATCGGCACGCACATGCAGGGCGTAGAGAAGGGCTCGATCAAGGCGCTGCGCGTGGTGGAGAGCCCTGAGAAGCGCAGCTGGCTGCCGGTGCGCGGATGGTTTGGCCACGGCGAGGAGGCGGCCGCGATGAACTGGCATTCGTTCGAGAACAAGCGCATATTGGGGACTGTCCCCGTCGAGGAGGACGGCAGCGCGTACTTCGAGGTGCCCGGCAACACGTTCGTCTATTTCCAGGCGCTTGACGCGGAAGGTAGGATGGTGCAGTCGATGCGCAGCGGCGCGTACCTGCAGCCGGGCGAGCTCTACGGCTGCGTGGGCTGCCACGAGAACCGCGTGGGCGACGTGCCGAAGACCGAGAAGAAGGCGCTCGCCATGCTGCGCGCCCCGTCGAAGCTCGACGGCTCGTACAACCTCAAGGGACTCGAGAGGGGCACGCCGCCGCATCTCTACTCCTTCCAGAAGGAGGTGCAGCCTGTCTTCGACCGCCGCTGCGTCTCGTGCCATGACTACGGCAAGAAGGCCGGCGACAAGATAAATCTCTCCGGCGACAAGGGCGCGTACTTCTGCACGAGCTACGTGGACCTCTGGGCGCTCGGCTACGTGAAGGGCATTGGCGGTGGCCCGGCCTCGATACAGCCCGCCTACTCGTGGGGCTCCCACGCCTCGCGCTTCACCAAGAAGCTCTACGGCCACGGCAGGAGCGGCATCACGGAGGAGGAGCGCGACCGCGTGATCACGTGGATGGACATCAACGCGCCGTACTGGCCTACCTACGATTGCGCTTTCGGCCAGAACTTCGGCGGGCGCATGCCGATCACGCAGGGCGAGTACAACGCATTGATGAAGTTGACAGGTGTCAAGATCGCCAACAGCCATGGCGCGCGTCAGCGCGAGCAGCTGAACTTCGACCGTCCCGAGATGTCGCGCATACTCCTTCCCGTCAAGGGCAAGCCCGAATACGACAAGGCGCTTGCGATACTCAAGGCCGGCAAGGAGCGGCTCAAGACGACCCCGCGCGCCGACATGGAAGGCTTTGTGCCGTGCGAGGCGGACCGTGCGCGCGAGGAGCGCTACCAGCGCCGCCTCGCCGTTGAGAGCAGCGCCTACGACGCCATCCGCTCCAAGCGCAGAATCTACGACGAATAAAACATGTCGAAAGGAGACGGCATCATGGCAAGGCGCATTTGTTCCGCGGTCGTTTCCTTTCTTGCCGCAGGCGGGATTCTTCTTGCCGCCGCGCCGGACTATGCGCTCAAGGTCAAGTACGACCGCACGGGGAGAAGCTACTGGATCTCGGCGGATTCGTTCAGCAATTCCGTTGCATCGCTGAGTTTCCGCTATCCAAATCCCGATGTAGAGTCGAAGGTGAAGGAGCTAGTGGCGAAACCGGCGGACACAATCTTCCGCCGCAGGTTTCCGTCCGGCTCGGGCCCGTGGAAGGTGACGGTGGAGATACAGGACAAGAAGGGCGAAAGGTGCGTCAAGGAGGTTGAGGTGGCGCGTCCGGAGAATCCGGTCCGCCCGCCCGCGCCGAACAATCTCGTGCTAGTCGGGCACACTGGCTACGAGGAGTCGCACGATCTCATGCGCGACATCCTCAAGGACGACCTCTGCAATCTTCTTGTGGGATGGCACTCCGCCTCGAAGATGCTCCCCGAGAAGCTTCCCGATGACATACGCGAGAAATGGGTTCATGCCGTGAAGGAGCGCAAGCTGTGGTCGATGAGCATCTACTCGGGCGATGGAGCGAAGACGCAGGGCAGGCTTGTGGACATATTCGGCAAGCGCTATCTGGGCAACAATGCGGGAGAGTACGCGAGCTTCATGTACCAGGGGCGCGAGCAGTGCAGGATTCCGATGGGCGTTGACCTTGCGCTCGCGCGGGACCGTTTCGTGAACCGCTACATGGCGGATGCGGGATTCGGCTGGATCTCCAGATTTCCGTGGGTGTTCTCGACGTGCGGCGCGGCGCTTTCGTGCTACGAGCTTGCCGGCGGCATAGACTTCATCTGCAACGAGCAGTGGGCCATCGGCGCGCAGAACCTCGCGCACACCACGGCCGAGGCGCGCGGCGCGGCGCGGAAGTGGGGGCCGGAATACTGGTGCGCATGGAACGCCCACGAGTGGCAGACTACGGCGATCCCCTACCATGTCGACCAGAAATACGATTCGTGCTTCGTGGGGTTCCTGCAGGAATACGTGTGCGGCACGTCGATGATGGTTCTCGAGTCGGGCGCGCAGGGCACGCAGGCATGGCAATACACGCCGGGCTTCCCCGGCCAGCCTGCCAAGGAGCGAGCGAAGGAGGGCTATGACGGCTATGTGGCGAAGCGCTACCGCGACGTGGTGAAGAGGTTCTACGACTGGGTGAAGGCGAATCCGCGCGCAGATGGCACGCCGGAGACGAAGATCGCGATGGCGCTCGGCAACCTCGACGCGTATCTGGGCGAGTACGGCGGTTTCACCGTATGGAGCCAGCACGACAACGCGGCGACGAATGCGGCGCTCTGGAAGTATGGCGCGCCGGAGAAGACGCAGGCGATGCTCGAGGACATCTTCTTCCCGCGTCCCAAGGACCTCGTGGCGCCGTTTCGCAACGGCTGGATTGCGGGAACGCCGTATGGACAGGTGGACGTGATGCACATCGACGAGGATTCGGCGGCGTCCGACCTGAGGCGCTACGATCTGGTAGTCTACGGCGGATGGAACACGATGGTGCCGCACGTGCGCGACGTCCTTGAGCGGTACGTGAACGAAGGCGGCACGCTCGTCATGTCGCGTCCTGAGCTGACGACGCGCGTTGACCGCGACTTCGTCAACTATTCGGATGGGGACCTCATGCCGCCGTTCGGCTTCCTGCCGCCGGAGGGGAAGGCGGGCGAGTACGTGGAGAAGCGGTTCGGCAAGGGACGCTATTTCCTTTTCACAGCGCGCGGATTTCCGTCCGCCACGAAGGAGGGACGCGATGCGTATGTGGCGCTTGTGCGGAAGCTTGCGGCGGGGGTGAAGCAGACTGTGCGGGTGGCGTCCGACGAACCGGATTCGGTCGATGCGATAACATACGCGGTCTATTCGGACAGGGTCTATTTCCTGAACATGGACACTCGCCGCGAGCGCCGCTTCCGCTACGAGCTCGGCGGCGCCTGGCACGACATCGCGCTCGCTCCCTGCGGAATTCGCGCCATTTCAATTCCATGATTTGACTTTGCCCATGGAATGACAATAGGGCTTTATCACTCACGCGGTTTTTGCTATACTACAAAGCCAAGGAGAAATGGAACTTCGAGATGAAGACTAGAAAGATCGACGTGGACCGCGGGGTCGCCTTTGGCGACGGTTCGCTTACGTTCATTGCCGGCCCGTGCGTGATCGAGAGCCGCCGAATGGCCCTCGACCTCGCCGCTCGGCTTGTCGAGGTCGCCAACGACCTCTCGGTCAACTATGTCTTCAAGGCGAGTTTCGACAAGGCGAACCGCACGAGCGTGGACGCCTTCCGCGGTCCGGGCATAGACGAGGGCCTGGACATCCTCGCCGAGATACGCGAGACTTTCGAGGTGCCCGTGCTCACCGACGTGCACGAACCCTGGCAGTGCGCACGCGCGGCGCAGGTGGTGGATGTGCTGCAGATACCCGCCTTCCTCGCGCGCCAGACGGATCTTGTGGTGGCGGCCGGCGAGACGGGTGCAGTGGTGAACGTGAAGAAGGGGCAGTTCATGGCTCCCGAGGACATGGTCAACGTGGTGAAGAAGATCGAGTCCACGGGCAACCGCCGCATCGTGCTGTGTGAAAGAGGCGCGAGCTTCGGCTACCGCAATCTGGTGGCCGACATGCGCTCGCTGCTGATCATGCGCGAGCTGGGATATCCGGTGGTGTTCGACGCCACGCATTCGGTGCAGCGTCCGGGCGGGCTCGGCACTGGCTCTGGCGGTGACGGCAGGTATGCGCCGGCTCTCGCCCGCGCGGCCGTTGCGACGGGCGTGGACGGCGTGTTCATGGAGACGCACGTGAATCCCAAGAAGGCGCTTTCCGATGCGGCGAACGCGCTTGCGTTCAAGGATGTGAAGCCGCTCTGGAAGACGCTTCTCGCGTTGCACAAGGTGGTCAACGGAGGCTGAAGCGACAAGGACTGGTGTCAATTGAAGAAGTTGATTTCCATATCGCTGCTTCTTGCGGCATTGGGCGCGAGTGCGTTCTCAAGCGCGAAATGGCTTGCGGAGCGCAACGACGACTCCGACGTGATGCGTCTCAGGGCGGTCTACTCCGAATGCACGAAGAAGATCGCCGAGAAGCTTGAGGCGCCGGCGGAGAACGTGTCCATCCCCATCGAGACGTTCCCGAACGGCACGGTGAAGTCCCGCGTGACGGCGGCGAGGGCCCACATCTTCGCAGACAAGGGCATCGTGTGGGGCGAGAAGGTGCGCGTGGAGCAGTACCGCGAAGACGGCACGGTGTACGCTTCGCTTGATGCGGAGAGCTGCGTTGTGGACCGCGGTTCGCAGAGCGGATGGGTGGCCGGCGATGCGAAGATGACATACGGCGAAGCCTCCGTCAAGGGAAGGGGCATCTACTTCTCGCTCGCGCGGCAGTTCATAAAAATCTTTTCTCAATCTGAAATTCGCGCTGGACGCACAAAGTTCGACGCGGGGAGTCTGTTCAAGTGAAAATCCGCATATGCACATACGCGGCAATCGCCGCGATGATGGTTTCCGCAACGGCGTCCGCCCAGGGCCTTGCCGATCTCGACGTTAACCCTGACGACATTATGCTCCGCAAGCCAACCCCCGCCGAGCAGAAGGCTGCTGCGGAGAAGGCCGCTGCAGAGAAGAAGGCTCGCGAGGAAGCCGCCGCGAAGGCTGCCGCCGAAAAGGCCGCTGCAGAAAAGAAGGCTCGCGAGGAAGCCGCCGCGAAGGCTGCCGCCGAAAAGGCCGCTGCGGAGAAGAAGGCTCGCGAGGAAGCCGCCGTGAAGGATGCCGCCGAAAAGGCCGCTGCAGAGAAGAAGGCACGCGAGGAAGCCGCCGCGAAGGCTGCCGCGGAGAAGGCCGCTGCGGAGAAGAAGGCACGCGAGGAAGCCGCCGCGAAGGCCGCCGCCGAGAAGGCCGCTGCAGAGAAGAAAGCTCGTGAAGATGCGATGGCGAAGATGGCCGCGGACCGTGCGGCGGCCGAGCAGAGGGCGCGTGAAGCGGCTGCGGCGAAGACTGCGGCCGAGCAGAAGGCACGCGAAGATGCGGCTGAGCTGAAGCGTCTGCGCGAGCAGGTGGCGGCTGAACAGAAGGCGCGCGAGCAGGCGCAGGCCGAGAAGGCGGACGTTGAGGCCAAGGCGGCAGCGGCGCAGAAGGCCGCCGACGCGGCGCTGAAGAAGGCGGTGGACGAAAAGGCCGCCATTGCGGCGCAGGCGGCAGCCGAGCGCAAGGCAGCGGAAGCGGCGCTTGAGAAGGCGAATGCCGCGAAGGAGGAGGCGGAGAAGCGTGCGCAGAAGCTCGCGACCCCTGATCCCGACGAACGTCCGCAGCCGAAGAAGCTTTAGGCTCCAGACGAGCCTGCGGCAGCACCGGCGCAGACGGAGGCAAAGACGGCGAAGCCGAAGAAGTCCGGAAAGAAGGTGCTCACGGGGCGTCCTGCGGTGATCACCGCCGAGCGCACCGACTATGACCGCAAGGAAGGCGTCATTCTCTTCGACCGCAAGGTGTATGTGGACGACGAGCAGTACCAGATGCACGCCGACCGTCTTTGGGTGTTCCTCGACGGAACGAACGACCTCAAGCGGCTTGTGGCGCTTGGGAACGTGGCGATAACGAACGATCTCAAGACGGCGAACTGTTCGCGGGCGGTGTACAACCGCGCGGAGCAGTGCATCGTGATGTTCGGCGACGGGAAGGACAAGAAAGCTCGCCTGCGCGATGCGGGCGGAAAGAAGGGCGAGGCGAGCGAGGTGAGAGGCGGAAGAATCACCTATTGGATCGAGTCTGGAGTGGCGACGGTGGAGGATGTTGATCTGGAGCTGCCGGCTATGAAGGGCGGCGGAACGCCGAAGGACCTTTTCAACATCAATGGCGGGAAGGCCAACAAGAAGAAGGAAGACTGACGCCGTGAGCATGGACGATCCAGTGATGAGGGCGATGGCCGAGATGGCCAGCGAGAAAGAGCGGGTGACTGCCGAGGCGGTTGCCCAGCCCGAGTCTGCCGTCGCGCCTTCCGCATCGTCTGCGCCATCGGTGCCCGAGCAGCCTGCTAGCGTGGAATCTGAAAAGCCTGCGGCTGCAGACGGGCCTGATCTCGTGGCGAAGGACCTTGTCAAGATCTACGGCGACCGCACTGTCGTGAACGGAATGTCGATGAACGTGCGCTGCGGCGAGATTGTGGGTCTGCTGGGTCCGAACGGCGCGGGCAAGACGACCACGTTCTACATGATAGTGGGGCTGGTGCGTCCGAACCAGGGTTCTGTGATGTTCCGCGGCAAGGATCTCACGAATCTGCCTGTCTTTCTGCGCGCGAGAGAGGGCCTGGGGTATCTTGCGCAGGAGGCGAGCATCTTCCGCAAGCTTTCGGTGTGGGACAACGTGATGGCCATTCTCGAGACGCTCAAGATGAGCAGGGCTGCGCGGAAGGAGCGCTGCGAGGAGCTGCTTTCCTCGCTTGACCTCGCGAAGGTGGCGAAGCAGCCAGCATACACGCTTTCGGGCGGCGAGCGCCGCAAGCTGGAGATCGCCCGCGCGCTGGTGAGGCGGCCCTCGATTCTGATGCTGGACGAGCCGTTCGCCGGCGTAGATCCCCTCGCGGTGCACGACATCCAGGAGATTGTGCGCTCTCTGCGCGGACAGGGGCTTGGGATAATCATCACGGACCACAACGTGCGCGAGACGCTCAACGTGGTGGACCGCGCCTACCTCGTCTACGACGGGCGGCTCCTGTGCGAAGGCACAAGCGATTATCTTGTCAACGACGAAGACGCCCGGAGGTTCTATCTGGGCGAGGATTTCAGGATGTAGAGTCCAAAGAACAACAAAGCAAGGAGGTACTGATATGTCCATAGAAGTTACGATGCGCCACAGCGACGTGAGGATCG
This sequence comes from Kiritimatiellia bacterium, assembly GCA_017459225.1. Lineage (GTDB taxonomy): Bacteria > Verrucomicrobiota > Kiritimatiellia > RFP12 > UBA1067 > RUG572. Next base: position 6,123 of record JAFUDL010000116.1, on the reverse strand, counting down.
AGTCTCTCAAGGACTACGCCCAGAAGCGCATGGAGAAGCTGCAGGTCGCCTTTCCGAAGGTGACGAAGGTTTCGATTGTGATCGACGTCGACGTGAAGAAGCACATGTACATGGCCGAAGTGGTGGCAAACCGCCTCGGCGAAGTTGCGGTGGGCGCGAAGGAGTTCAGCGAGAGCGGCAAGAGCGTCATCGACGCGGCCGCCGCGCGCGCCGAGCGCCAGCTGCTGAAGATGCGCGTGAAGGCGCGCAAGGGCAACGTGCGCGCCGCGCGCGCCGGTTCGCCCCGCAACTGACGCCGGGACGATCGGCCGTGGCCACCGAGGGGCAGAACGTCTGCGAGACGACCTTCACCCTCCGCGAGTTCGTCGCGGAGGGCGGGGATCGTCTTCGCATGGAGGTTGTGGTTGGCGGCGCGGGCCTCTCGCACGAGGTGCCCGAGCCGATGTGCAACCGCCCGGGGCTCGCGCTCACCGGCTTCTACGGCTTTTTCGCGTGGCGCCGCCTCCAGGTGATCGGCCAGGCCGAATGGGCCTATCTCGAGAGCCTGGAGCCGTCCGTGCGCCTCGAGCGCGTAAAGGCGCTCTTCGACCGCGGCGCGTACTGCCTCATCTTCGCCTGCGGAATGCAGGTGCCGCCCGGCGTGGCGGCGCTTGCCGAGCAGAAGGGCGTGGTGGTGTGCCGCACGGAGCTGCTGACGCGCGTCTTCTTCCATCAGGCGGCGTTCGTGCTTGAGAGACTGCGCGCGCCGAAGGTGCGCCTCTACGGAACCACCGTTGAGGTGGCGGGGCTCGGGGTGATGCTCGAAGGCAAGCCCGGGCTCGGCAAGAGCGAGACTGCACTGGGGCTCGTGAAGCACGGAAACGCGCTGGTGGCGGACGACCTCACGTGCCTGCGCAAGGACGTGGCGAACAACGCGCTCTTCGCATCCGCCTCGCCGGCCACGCGCAACTACATGGAGATCCGCGGCATCGGGATCATCCATCTTCCGAGCGTGTTCGGCGTCACTGCCGTGCGCGCCGAAAAGAAGCTCGACCTGGTGATAACCTTCAAGGGAATGAAGGATACGGAGGGCGAGCTCGACCGCACCGGGGAGGAGCGCCAGACGCGCACGATCCTTGGCGTGGAGGTGCCGCAGATCACGATCCCCGTCTCCGCCGGTCGCGATCTCGTGAATCTGGTGGAGACTGCCGCGCAGCAGTACAAGCTGCTGGCGGCGGGCCATGACGCCGTCAAGGCGCTCGACGCGCAGCTATGCGCGCGCGCCATGCAGAACGCCGCTGGCCAAGTATGACGATTTTAGCTAAAGGAGAAATGCCATGGCTGACAAGGAAAAAAAAGAACTCGTGCTGCTCAACAAGTACGGTCTCCACGTGAGGCCGGCGGGCCTCTTCGCCAAGATCGCCTCGCGCTTCGACGCGGAGGTCGAGGTGGAGAAGGACGGCAACGTTGTGAGCGGAAAGTCGATCATGGCGCTCATGACGCTTGAGGCGGTCTGCGGCACGAAGCTCGTGGTCACCGCCTCGGGTCCGCAGGCCAAGCAGGTGCTTGAAGAGCTCGAGGCGCTGGTTCAGCGCAAGTTCGACATCCCCGACGAGCAGTGAGCGACGCCGCCGAGCAGGGAGGAGCAAAGCCGGCAATGGTGACAATTGCCGGCATCGCAGCGTCCCGCGGATTCGCCGCAGGACCTGTGTTCGTGCATCGTCCCGACGACATCATTGCGGTTCCGGAGTACGAGATACCGCCCGAGCGCGTGATGTCCGAGCTGGACCGCTACCACGCTGCGCGCGCCGAGACTCGCCAGCAGCTGGAGGCGCTGATCGCGCAGTTCAAGGACGGCGAACGGCACGGCGTGGACGTGTTCGTGAACCATCTCGCCATCCTCGACGACGCCGCCATGACCGCCTCCGTGGAGCGTCTTGTGCGCGAGTCGCGTCTCAACGCAGAGGCGGCGCTGCGGCGCACCGTGGCGGAGTTCCGCGCTGCGTTCGGCCGCATGCACGACCCGTATCTTCGCGAGCGCGTGCGCGACGTCGACGATGTGGAGCGCCGTCTGCTGCGAGTGCTCCTTGGCCGCGACGAAAACCTCTTCTCGCAGATAACCGAGCCCGTCGTGGTTGTGGCGGCCGATCTTGCGCCGTCCGAGACCGTGGCTCTGCGCCGCGAGCTTGTGCTGGGCTTCGCCCTCGACCGCGGTTCCGCGACCTCCCACGTGGCCTTGCTCGCCCGCGCGCTCGGCATTCCCGCGGTGGTGGGTCTCGGCGACGTCTCTGCGCGCGTGAAGCCAGGCGACGACATTCTCGTCGATGGCACGAACGGCGCCGTGACGGTGAATCCCGACGTGAAGACCTGCGCCGAGTTTGCGCGCCTTGTGCGCCGCGAACGCGAGCTGTACGCTCTTCTGAACGAGGACAAGACGAAGGCCGGCGCCACGCGCGACGGCGCGCTAGTCCGCTTCTGCGCCAACGCGCAGCCCGGCGTTCCCATGGGCGGGCTTGCCGCGTTCGGCGCACAGGGAGTGGGGCTGTACCGCAGCGAGTATCTCTGGCTCGCGTGCGACGGGGAGCCTTCGGAGGATGAACAGGCCGCAGCCTATTCGGAGGCGGTGCGCGCCGCGTCCGCGATGGGCGAGACGGCGCGTGTGGTGTTCCGCGCCCTCGACATCGGCGGCGACAAGGCGATGCGCAGCCAGGGAGTGCGCGAGCCCAATCCATTTCTCGGCAGCAGATCCATACGGTGGCTGCTGGCCCATCGCAGCACCTTCCGCACGCAGCTGCGCGCGATTCTCAGGGCGAGCGCGGTTGGTCCGTCGGCCGTGCTCTGGCCGATGATCGCCACAATGCAGGAGCTGCAGGAGGCGAACGCGGAGCTTGAACGCGCGAAGGAGGAGCTGCGCGCAGAGGGGGTCGCGTTCGACGAGCAGATGCCGAAGGGATGCATGATAGAGATACCTTCCGCAGCGCTCTGCGCCGACCAGCTGGCGCGCGCCGTTGACTTCTTCTCCATCGGAACCAACGACCTCGTGCAGTACACGCTTGCCGCAGATCGCGGCAACTCCGCCGTTGCGTATCTCTACCAGCCAACGAATCCTGCGGTTCTCCGCCTTGTGGACAGCACCGTCAAGGCGGCGCAGGCGGCCGGCATCCCGGTGGCGGTGTGCGGCGAGACCGCGAGCGACCCCGTGCTTGGTTCGCTGTGGGTTGGCATGGGCGTGACCGAGCTTTCCATGGGGGCGAGCTACATTCCCGTGCTGCGCAAGGTGCTGCGCGCTCTGACGATGGGCGAATTGCGCGAGATGGCCAATCAGGCGCTTGCCATGGGGGCGACGTCTTCTGCCGCCGAGATCTACGCCGCATGCAGGGCGTTCATCCTCGCCAAGGTGCCGCAGCTTGAGGAGATACAGTCGTTCTTCACCTCGTCCTGAGCGATTTGTTCTGAGCCCGTCGGGCCTGTGCTTTCTAGGGCCGTGGGTTTCCAAACGGCGTCAGATTTGGTATAATGTGAACATCTCAACGCAAACAAAAGGAGATTCAAAATGGCGGTAACTGAAACGACTACGGAAGGCTGGGGCTCGCGCCTCGGCAGCTCCATCAAGGGAGTGCTTACGGGCCTGGCCCTTTTTGTGGCGGGATTCCCGCTTCTCTTCTGGAACGAGGGCAACGCCGTGAAGACGGCGAAGGCCATCGACGAAGGAGAGGGGGCGTGCGTGTCGCTGGAGTCCAACGAGAAGGTGGATGCCGCGATGGAGGGCAAGCTCGTGCACCTCTCGGGCAAGGCCGATACGAAGGATGTTCTTGCCGACGACGTGTTCGGAGTCTCCGCCACCGCGATCCGCCTGCAGCGCCAGGTGGAGATGTTCCAGTGGATCGAGGAGAGCAAGACGACTGAGAAGAAAAAGCTGGGCGGCGGCGTGGAGAAGACGACAACCTACACGTACAAGCAGGACTGGAGCCCGACGGTGATCAACTCCGGAAACTTCAAGGAGGCTGGCCACGACAATCCTGCGGCGATGGAGTTTTCGTCCGAGCAGAAGTACGCGGCCAACGTCACGTTCGGCGCGTTCCGCCTCTCCGAGTACCAGATCCGCAGCATCGGATCGACGCAGGCGTACGCCTTCCCCACCGACTTCGTGTGCAAGGTCGAGCGCGTGCAGATGAAGGGCAGCGCAATCTACGTGCCCAACAACGAGACGCGCATGAACCCGCTGAACATCCGCGACGTCGCCTCCAAGCCCCGCGTGGGCGACATGCGCGTCACGTTCCGCGTGGTGTATCCGCACGACATCTCGCTCATCGCCAAGCAGAAGGGCGACAGCTTCATCGACTACACGGCCAAGACCGGCAAGAAGCTGAACTACCTCGTGGACGGCGTGGAGGACGCAACGGCGATGTTCGCAACCGCGCGCAAGAACAACGCCATGCTCACGTGGCTCCTCCGCCTTGTCGGGTTCCTTGCGATGTACATCGGTCTCGGGATGGTGTTCAAGCCGCTCAGCGTGCTTGCCGACGTGCTGCCGATCCTCGGCGACATCGTGGGCATAGGCACAGGAATCGTGGCTGGCCTGATCGCGTTTGTGTGCGCCGTCGTCACAATCGCGATCGCGTGGATTACCTACCGTCCCGTTCTTGGCATCACGCTTCTCGTGCTGGCCGTGGCGGGGATCGTGCTGCTGATCATGAAGCGCAGGGCCAAGGCCGCGGCGGCCAAGGTCCTGTAGTGCGCGATTGGGCGCGGGTGGCGTTTTGCCGTCATGCGCATTGCCTTCCGCGTCCAAATAAGGTATAATAGTAAATCGTCGATGGCGAATGGACGCCATCGCCAAACGAAACCGAAAGGACATCCGAAATGAACCTGAAATCGCTTACAGCCCTTGCCGTGTGCATTGCGTCGGTCGCGGCCATCGCCGCCACCTCCACGCCGAAGGGCTTCACTGACGATCTTGACGCTGCGCTCGCCGAGGCCAAGAAGTCCGGCAAGTACGTCTACGCATGCTTCTCCGGCAGCGACTGGTGCGGCTGGTGCAAGAAGCTCGACAAGGAGGTCTTCTCCGACAAGGAGTTCGACTTCATCGGCGCTCTCTCGAAGGACTACATCTTCGTGTACATCGACAGCCCGAACGACAAGGACCTCCTCTCCGAGGCGGCCAAGGAGCGCAACCCCAAGTTCGTGAAGAAGTACAAGGTCCGCGGTTTCCCCACAGCGCTCATCCTCAACGGCGACGGCGAGACGATTGAGCAGACCGGCTATCGCCGCGGCGGCGCGAAGTCGTATGCCGACTTCCTGCTCGAAGTGCGCAAGGACGGTCCTCAGCGCGCCGCTAAGAACAAGCGCGCCAAGGAAGTGAACGACAAGTACTTCAAGCCGTTTCAGACGCGCTTCCGCGACGCGCTGAAGGGCCTTCGCAGCGACTCCAAGCCCGAGGACCTTAGCGCGGCGGCCGACAAGCTGGACGCCATCGCCAAGGAAATCGAGGAGCTTAAGATCGATCCCGCCGACGAGGAGATCGCCAAGGACACGCAGAAGCAGTTGGCCAAGCAGGGCCATGGCATCGCCGCGATGATCCGCAAGCAGCTCGAAAAGGGCAAGGACGGCGAGAAGAAGTCCGAAAAGAAGGCCAAGTAACAGCAAGAAGCCGACGGTGATGGAAGAGAACAGCATGGAAAGCTGGCTGAGGGGCGGATTCGAGTCCGCCTTCCCGGGAAACGACTTCGCGAACGTGCGCGCGCTCCCTGCGACGGACGCGCGCTTCGGCGACTTCCAGTGCAACGACGCGCTGGCGAGCGCCCGCACGCTGCACATGCCGCCGCGAAAGATCGCGGAGGCTGTGTTCGCGAAGCTCATGGAGTCCCGCCCCGCCTTCGTCGAGAAGGTGGAGCTCGCCGGCCCCGGTTTTCTCAACATCACCGTTTCGGCGGACTGGCTGGCCGCGCGCCTCTCGGCGCTCGCGGCCCAGCCTACCCTCGGCATCCCGCAGACCGGCGCCGGTAAGAAGGTGGTCATCGACTACTCCTCGCCGAACGCCGCCAAGCAGATGCACATCGGGCTCATCCGCTCCACTGTGTTCGGTAACGCCATGGACGGCATCTTCCGCGCGCTCGGATACGATGTGGTGGCCGATTACCACCT
>JAFUDL010000115.1 GCA_017459225.1 Kiritimatiellia bacterium | reverse complement strand
GGAACACCTTCTTTGTGTCCTCCAAGAGACGCGATGCGAGCTACTGCGTGAACGTGCCATCCTTCACGGCGTCAAGCGCGTTGCGGTATGCGCGCACCACGGCGCGTACGTACTCCGGCTTGCGGGCGCGACCCTCGATCTTGAGGGACGCCGCTCCCGCGGCGACGATCTTGTCGAGGAACGGCAGCGAGCAGAGATCCTTCGCCGAAAGAACCGTGTGCGGCGTAACCTCGAACTCCGCGTCGGCGTCGTGGAGAGGATTGCCGTTTGCGTCAGTGTATCTATCCACGGCCTTGATGAGGAACCTGCGGCGGCACGGCTGGTGGCATTCGCCTCTGTTCGCGCTGCATCCGTATGCATCGTGCGAAAGGAAGCAGCGCCCGCTCTCGGCCACGCACTGCGCGCCATGCACGAACACCTCCACCTCCACGCCGGCGGACGCGGCGATCTCGCGCACTTCGTCAAGCGTGCATTCGCGTGCGAGCACGATGCGCGAAGCGCCCTGCTCCTTCATGAACTTCGCGGCCACAGAGTTGGAGCAGCTCATCTGGGTGGAGACGTGGAACGCGGCGCCATGTCTTCTGCACATTGCTGCCACGCCCCAGTCGGCCACGATGAAGGCGTCGACGTAGTCCTTCGCGAACGCGATCTCGTCCTCAACCTCGGCAAGCTCGCCCTCGAAGACGATCGAGTTGAGCGTGAGGTACAGCTTCACGCCGTATTCGCGGCAGCGGCGCGCCGCCTCGGGAAGCGTCTCGCGCGTAAAATTCACGCCGGAGCGCGAGCGCATGTTGTAGGAGCCGAGCCCAAGGTACACCGCGTCTGCGCCTGCATCTAGCGCGGCCTGAAGGCATGTCATGTCGCCCGCCGGGGCGAGCAATTCAGGGGTTCTTCCTTTCATCTTACCTCCACGACAAGACGCGCAGTGTAGTCGGGAACATCGGAAACAGCCTCGGCGCGGAGCGTCAGCGGCTTGCCGTTCAGCTCCACCGTGAACGGCTTCGCGAGGTCGCCCATCTGCGGAGCAAGAAGGATCGCGAAGCGCCTAACGTTCTCGGTCTCCGCCTTGAAGCGGTTGCCGCCGAGGTTCTCGGCGACGATGCGCGCGCCGTTCCTGAACGGATGCTTCATGAGATCGTACGTCTGCCTGTCGAGGTCGGCCTCTGCGGCGGCGACGCGCGGACCCTTCAGCGCAACGGCGTCCACCATGATGTCGCCCTTCTCCGCCTCAAGCAGCTCAAGCCAGCGCGCGCGCTCCAACTCTTCGAGCTCGAAGTGCATGGATCCGCACGGCGTAACGAGCGCGGCCCTCTTCGCGTACGGCGCGCGGCGCTGCCTGCGCGCCCAGGCAAAGAAGCGCCGCGTCGCCTCCTTCGCGGCGGGATCGGCGAGCGAGTGCCCACCGGCGTATTCGTCGTACACGTGCTCGACGCCGCAGCGCGACATGAGCTCGTGGGCGGAACGGGCGTACGAGGGCCCCGTCCAGTTGTGCGGACGCGCGCCATTCGCCATGGCGTGCGGCTTGAGGGGGGAGCAGTCGAGCCGGCCATGCTGAAGATAGACGGGCGTACCGAGGAGCGCGCGGAAGTCGGCGCGGCACCAGGCGCCGGAGCTCATCCACACTCCTGCGAAGCGGTCCGCCATCACCTGCCCGAGATGGTACGCTCCGAATCCGCCCATGGAGTGCCCTCCAAGGAAAATCCGCTCCGAATCGATCTTGTACCGCTTCTTCGCGGCGGCTATCACGGCGTCGATGTACCGGAACACGCCCTTCTGGTTCCAGCGCGAGCCGTTCGGGCCGGGCGGCGCGGAGGGCGCGGCGACGATGAACGGCGCGTCGCAGAACTCCGGCGTCATGTAGCCCGTGCCGTCCGCAAGATAGCGCTCGGGCGCTGTTTCAGGAGTCCTTGCGTTGCCGCCGTGCATGAAGACGAGCAGCGGGGCCGGCTTCGCGAGGTCAATGCCCTTTGGCACGAAGTAGTAGATGCGCCCGTGGTCGTAGCCGGGCACGGGCGACTCGAGCGCAAGGTTCGCGGGCGGCGGCTTCGGAGACGGGGGATGTTCGACGGCAGGGGCGGGATCGGCGACGTTCGCGCGGCTCCGCTCGCCGAACACGAGCTTCACGAAGGCGTCGCTGTCGTAGCACTGGCCGCCATGTTTCCTGCCGACGAGTTCAAGGAAGGTGAAGGAGTTCCGAAGTTCGGGGAACGAGGCCACATGCCTTCTGAAGTTGAGAAAGCGCCTGTATCTGTTCGGTCCCTGCGCCATGGCGCCCTTCTTCATGTCGAGGGACTTCTCGCCGACGTCGTCGGTGCCGCAGAAGGCGAGGCAGTAGCGGCCCGCAACATTGCGCATTATCTCATCGTCGGCGAGGCGCGAGGCGTAGCGGTTCGTCTTTCTGTTGAGGCCGTAGTGCCAGCGCGCGTTCTGCGTGTAGAAGAGCCACGTGGACGGTGCGCCGGCGGCAAAGTTGAGCAACAGCCCACCGCGCGGACGTAACCGGCTTGTGGCCATGTAGCGGCTCATCACCTGTCCGCCTGCGGAGTAGCCACAGAACAGCACGGACTTCAGGCGCGGGTAGAGCTTCGCGTCATTGAGGCGCTCGAATATCCTGTCCAGAACGTCGTACGACGAGAATCCCTTCGCGACGGGAGAATCGCCGCCGGCCTGCCACCGGCCGCTCTCCCAATAGACTATCTTCGATAGCTCCTCCGGCTTGAGCAGCTTCTCAACGAGCATGCAGGGAGCGACGAAATAGACGCGCGAGATGTCGCGGCCATGCGCAGCGGCGATCTGGCGAATGCGCCATGCGCCGTCCTGAGTGCCACCGTCCAGGCCGTGCACTATCACCACCGCGTGCTCCGCGTTAGTGTCCACGGCGTCGATCGCGTGGCTCGCGAAATACCGCACGGCGCGTCCGTCGGAGTTCTCCACCGGCAGCAGGAAGGCCTGCGGCGCAGCGGCGCACGAAAGCGCGCAAAGCGCAG
>JAFUDL010000114.1 GCA_017459225.1 Kiritimatiellia bacterium | reverse complement strand
GATGACAGAGAACACCTTGAGTTCGCTTGTGGTTTAGGTTCTTTCTCCCGAGGAGCGTTTTATCAGGGAATCGAGATGTTCGACTCTGGGCATCCCTGCTATTTAATGATTGGAGACGTTCCGGTTTTGCTTTATTCATTACACGCTAGATATAATACTAGCCAGTGGTATCATTACGGCTCGTCGTTCAACACTATACTTTTTGCCGATGAAATACAGGCTGTCATGGATGAGCTTTGCGATGAGAACGGTCTTCCTAGGGAGCCCCTCAAAGTCTTTGACTTTGCAGAGTGGCCCCAGCTTGAGAATGGAGAGTTCCTATGAAAAGAGATCTGTTCATAGTGCTGCTTTCTGTAGCACACGTCATGGTAGCCGCAAGCGTGCAATGGAACAAGATAAAGTCGGACGGCGGTGACGGGTTGGGGGGGCACTATCTTAGGGTTGATTATCGCCTTGAATCACCGCAGACGATTCTAAGAAGCGGATCGTTGAGCCTCGGATTGGAGTCTACGCCATTGAATGGAAAAGAGTTTTCTGTGTTTTGTGCTGTTGTAAACGCATGGTTTGCCGGCGCTTGGGCTGAGGCCTATTATGGCGATGTAGTTTACAGAGAATCATTTCGCGGCGAGGGACCATATTTTATGCGCTCTGATGAAGATGATTTCAGTGGATATCCGATAACGATGACAGGCAACTCGGATTTCTATCTGATGTTCGCATGCACAGAGATGGGTGATAATGGGCATCTACGCGATGATGCCGTCTATGGATGGGTGAGTTTTCACATAGCAGAGGATGGTGCATTGTCGATTCTGGAATCGGCATACGATGCCGACGGCGGCCCGATGATCGTTGGTGGTGGAAGTGCGATTCCCGAGCCGTCGAATGCGCTGCTGCTTCTGGCTGGCTGCGCGGCGTTGATTCTGAAGCGTAGGCGGGGCTAAAGTTCTCCGATTAAAGCAGCCCATTTTTTTGCTATAATATTAGCCATAAGCCATCAACAAAGCATCATAGAAACGGCACGCCCACCCTCTCTCGCGCTGAAAATCTGATTGTAGCAAAACCAAACAAGAAAGGAAACAAAGAATGAACATCGGAAGAAGAGAATTCCTCGGCCTTGGAATCGCATCTGCGGCCGGGATGTGCATCGGCGGCGAGGCAAGGAGCCGCTCATGGTACAACGGCGTGGAGGTGGGCTGCATCACCTACAGCTACCGCTCCATGCGCAACAAGAACGCCGAGGACATCGTCAAGTACGCGGTGGAGGACGGTCTTGGCACCCTCGAGCTCAAGGGCGAGGTGGTGGACGAATTTCTGAAGCGCAACGGCGCGCGCGACATTAAGAGGCTTCCCGCTCTGCGCAAGATGTTCGACGACGCGGGCGTCTCGATACACATCGTGAAGTACGGCGGCATCGGCGGCAAGAACGCGAAGGAGGACGAATACCGCATGGCCGTGGCAAAGGCCCTTGGCGCCAAGTGCATCACCCGCGAGGTGCCCAAGGTCGAGGAGTACGAGACGATTGGCCGGCGCTGCGCGGCCCTTGCCGACAAGCACGGCATCTTCATCGCGTTCCACAACCACACGCAGATAGACGCGCTCACCTACGACGGTCCGCTGCTCGGTTACTCGCCCAACCTGCGCATCAACTTCGACATCGGCCACTACGTGGCAGCCACCACGGATGACGCCAAGCGCTTCATCGATCCGATCGCCTTCATCGAGAAGTACCACGACAAGATATTCTCGCTTCACCTCAAGGACCGCACCACGAAGGCGCACGGCTCCAAGAACCTGGAGTTCGGCAAGGGTGACACTCCTCTCGCGAAGCTGATCCCATTCCTGCAGAAGAAGGGCAAAGGATGGCCGATCTACTGCGACATCGAGCTTGAGTACAAGATCCCGAAGGGGTCCGACGCCGTGAAGGAGGTCGCCCGCTGCAACGCATTCTGCCGCAATGCCGCCGGATGCTGAATGCGGTGAATGACATGAAATGTTGCCAATGTGAAAATGTTGCCAGTTCCAATGTTGCCAATGGCCAATTGATCATTGGAACTGGATACTGGCAACACTGGCAACATTTCGATTCCACGCCGGGTTCCATGATGCCTCTTTCTTGCCCGTTATAGAAGGTGCTTTATGGCGCAGGGCGAAATATGGTATAATTCTAGTCACATCATGAAAGCCATTTACCACATCGCAGCCGCGTTGCTGCTCGCTTCGCCTCTGGCCGCATGTGCGGCTGGTGGCGATCCATACGACTACAAGGCCACGGTGCAGCGCCGCGTTGCGCCTAAATCGGTCACGCACCCAATCGAAGGGCGTTCGCTTGCGGACTTCGGGCAGGAGGCGTTCGGCTTCCTGGAGTTTGTTCCGCCGAAGGGCGCGCGCGGAGAGTACGAGGTGCGCCTGGGAGAGGTGGTTAAGAAGGACGACAGCGTGAACATGAGGCCGGGCGGCACGATACGCGCGGTGCGAGTTACGGGGCGCATCACGGCGGACGGAGTGCACCGCGTGCCTCTGGTGGCTGACGCGCGCAACACGTCCGGCGCGGCGGTGCCTATTCCAAGGGCGCACGGAGTGGTTATGCCTTTCCGCTATGCGGAGGTGTTCCGTGCGCCGTTCGAGATAACGCCGGAGACCGTGAGGATGGTCGCGGTGGAGTATCCGATGGACATGGCGGCGTCCTCGTTCAGCTGCGACGACGACCGACTCGTGAAGGTGTACGACATCTGCAAGGCGTCGATGCGGGCCACCTCGTTTGCCGGGCTGTATGTTGACGGCGACCGCGAGCGCATACCCTACGAGGCCGATGCCTACATCAACCAGCTGGGCGAATACGCCGTCCATGCCGACTATTCCCTCGCCCGCGCGAGCCATGAGTACCTCATGAAGCATCCCACGTGGCCGACCGAGTGGAAGCAGCATTCCATCATGATGGCGTGGGCCGACTGGATGTGGACGGGCGACACGCGTTCGCTCGCAAAGTTCTACACGCAGCTGAAGGACGACAAGCTGCTCGAGCGCTTCAGGCGCGACGACGGCCTCCTCGAGACGGGCAGCGCGCGCAACAAGGTGTCGAAGTCCAATCCCCGCGGCGCACGCGACATAGTGGACTGGCCGACGGGCGAGCGCGACGGTTTCGTGTTCGAGGAGGTGAATGCAGTCGTCAACGCCTTCTACTACAGGAACCTGCGCGAAATGGCGTCCATCGCCCGCGCCCTCGGAAAGCCCGGCGACGCGGCTGCGTTCGCGGCTCGCGCGGAGAAGGTGCGCGCCGCCTACCAGCGCGCGTTCTACCGCGCGTCGAGCGGCGTGTATGCCGACGGCGAGCGCACCGACCACGCCTCGCTTCATTCGAACGCGGCCGCGCTCGCGTTCGGACTCGTTCCGGCGGATCGCCGCGCACGCGTTGCCGAATATCTCGCCTCGCGCGGAATGGCGTGCAGCGTGTATTTTGCGCAGTATCTTCTCGAGGCGTTCTTCGAAGCGGGCAGGCCGGAGACTGCAATTGCCCTCATGACCTCGCGCGGTGACCGCAGCTGGCTAGGGATGATCGACCAGGGCGCAACCATCACGCTCGAGGCGTGGGCGCCCAAGTACAAGCCGAACCTAGACTTGAACCACGCATGGGGCGCGGCGCCGCTGAACATCATCTCGCGCTACGTTCTCGGGGTGACGCCGCTCGAACCGGGATTCGCGAAGATCCGCGTGGCGCCGCAGGTGGGCGCGCTGAAGCTCGTGGAGGGCGTGGTGCCCACGGCGAAGGGGCCGGTGAAGGTGCGCGTGGAGGGCGGCAGCGTGCTCACGCTCGAGACGTCGGCACCGGCCGAGGTAGTGTTCTGCGGACGCAAGGTGACGCTCAAGGCGGGGCGGCACGTGGTGAAAGGCGGCGCAAAAGAAAAGTGAACGGAGATGGAAAATGGAAAGACTGATCGAAGCGCTCAAAAATAGCACATGCACGGCGGCGCTCACGGGAGCGGGCATATCCACGCTGTGCGGCATTCCGGACTTCAGGGGTCCGCAGGGACTCTACAAGCAACCTGACGCAGAGCGGATATTCGACATCGACTGGTTCGACCGCGACCCGTCGATATACTACAACGGCGCACGCGAGCTAGTCTACGGGCTAAAGGAGTACTCTCCCGGGCCTGTGCATCTAGCGCTCAAGCATCTGCAGGACCTTGGACTGCTGCAGGGGATAATCACGCAGAACATCGACATGCTCCACCAGAAGGCGGGCTCATCGCCCGTGTATGAAGTACAAGGCTCGGGGATTCTGCACCACTGCCGCAGCTGAGTCGAGCAGAAGACTTTTGATGAAATATGCGCCATGATCGCCGCGGCGCCGGATGGTCCGCTCACCGCGCGCACCGTGCCTAGGTGCGAGTGCGGCGGCGTGTTCAAGCCCGACATCACTTTCTTCGGCGAGTCGCTGCCCGAACAGGCGTTCGTGCGTTCGCAGGAACTGGCGATAAGGGCGAAGGTGATGCTTGTTCTTGGCACATCTCTTACTGTCTTCCCGGCTGCTGGTCTGCCTCGCCTCACGCTACAGGCCGGCGGGAAGGTGTTCATAGTGAACGGCCAGCCCACGGGGCTCGACGACTACGCAGAAGCGCGCTACGACGATCTTCAGGTCTTTGCGGATGCGATGATGTGTTTGAAAGTTTGAGAGTTTCTAGTTTCTGGTTTCTAGTTTCTGGTTTCTGGTTTCTGGTTTCTAGTTTCTGGTTTCTGGGTTTGACGGTTTTAGGGTTTGGGTTGAG
>JAFUDL010000006.1 GCA_017459225.1 Kiritimatiellia bacterium | reverse complement strand
GGCGAGCTGTGCATCGACCGTCGCTTTGTAACGGACGAGGAGATGAAGACGGTGCGGAAGATAGAAGCTTTCGTATGGACCCACCTTGTGCATCCAATGCAGAAGGCGGGCGTGCTGCCGGCGCAGAAGAAACCAGCGCCTTCTGCCGGCGGCGCCATGATGGCACCTGCGGTGGCTGACGGCACGAAGAAGGCGCGCGCTAAGGCGGGCGGCGCTGGGCTGCCTGTCTTTCGCGGCTTCGAAGACGCGCGCTACCAGTTGCACGACGAGCTCATTGCGAAGATGACGGCGCACTTCAACGCGCACAAGGCGGAATGGTGCGGAGGCACTCCGGCGCAGGCTGGGAAGATCGCGGATCTCACGCCCGCGCAGGTGAAGTCGCACATGATCGAGGAGAGCGGCGGGAACGGTCCCGCATCCAAGGCGGCGTGGAGCGTTGACCCGCTGCAGGTGAACGTGCCTGGCGACTGGGGACGCGAGAAGGAGCTCGTGGGCCTCTCCAAGCCCGCGAAGCGCAACGAGGGAACGGCCGAGGCGAACGTGCGCGCGGCGATAATGTACCTTGCCCGCAAGGGTTTCGGGGCGTCGGGACGGCCCGCGGCGGACCGACCGAACGGATTCTTCGACGGCTGGCAGCGGGCCCTGCAGCGCTACAATGGACGGCGGGACCGCACCGACACCGACCGCTGGTACAGCGATGAATACGCCGAGAAAATTCTGCGCCGCGCAGAGAATCCCGAACTCTTCGTGCCGATCGAGATCAAGATCGCAAAGCCCAAGGCGAATCCCGGGCCGCAGGCGAAATAGAGATCAGTCCGCCGGACCAAGCTCTATCGGGAACCATATGCGGCAGGCATTAGTGGGCTGCCACAGGTTGGCGGCCGAGGCATAGTCGCAGAAGTGGATCGTCTCGTTGATGCGTCCTTCAGGGTTCTCGTGGTGAGAGCCCACGGGGAGCGACGCGGTGAACGCCATCCAGAAGTCGTCGGACGGGGCGCGCGTCGGCTGGAAGGCCATGGCCTGGCCGTCACGGACTGCACCCTTGCGTAAAACCTCGGCGATGTCGCCGTCGGCAAAACGCGTGTCGCGCGCGAGCGCCACGGGTCCGCGCGTGAAGGCAACGTGGTGTTTCATCACATGGGCGCGGGTCGTCATGTCGAAAGAGATCTCAACGATGTCGCCGATTGTCCAGGTGCGCGCGACGGGGAAGTACGCGCCTGGCTTCACGCCGTCAAGCGCCTTGCCGTTCACCTTCACGGTGGTGTTGGCGCTCCATGAGGGGATGCGCAGCTTGAGCGTGAAGGGGAGCTGCTTCTCGGTGTGGTTCACGATGCGTACGTAGCCTTCCTTGGGGTAGAGCGTGTACATGTCGAACGCGACCTTTTCGTTGAGACCGGGAAGCGTGGCGGAGGCCTGCGACGAAGCGTAGAAGTTGAATACGGCGGCGTCGCCCTGCGTCTGGAAGAGCGTGCGCAGGAACGCGAGGAAGCCGCGGGGGCCGTTGGCGTTGCAGCAGTCGGTGTGCATGTAGCAGTGGTGCTGGCCGTAGTAGCGGGTGCCGTTTAGCGGGGTGTAGCCGGCGAAGCAGGAGCCGTCGGGCTTTAGGGCGGCGAGGTAGGCGTTGTAGAATGTGCGCTCGAGCTCGTCGGCGTACTTTGCGTCGTCGGTGACCTGCAGAAGCTTTTCGAGGAAGCGCATCCACGTTGTGGTTACGCACGTCTCCTGCAGGCGCGTGTAGGGAAGGTGCTGCTTCTGCGCGCCGTGGAACCACGCCTCGGATGATGCGCTGCCGCCTGCGATGTTGATTTCGTCGCGGATGATCTGGGCGCAGGTGGCGATGGCGGCGTCGAGCAGGTCCTTGCGTCCCGTGGCCTCGTAGTACTCGACGAGTCCCTGATAGCAGCTCATCATCTCGTACGCCTTCCAGCGGTTTGTCTTCATCGGGTAGTGTCCGCTGTGGCTTGAGCCGTTTCCGTAGCCGTTGCGGTCCGCCACGGAGATTCCCTTGATCGCGAGGTCGAGAAGGCGAGGACCGGCTTCGACTTCCGTCATGTCCTTCACGAGGTATGTCGCGAAGTCGAGGTATCTTTTGTCGTTGGTGCGCTTGTAGAGCCACACGACGGGTTCGAGGATGGAGGAGCTTGCGAAGCCGCACCAGTTGCCGGTCTGCCAGAGATGGCGTCCGCGCTCGCCGTTCGGGCCGAGCTGTGAGATCACGTAGTCGCAGAGGCGGCGCGCACCGTCGAGAGCCTTGGCGGCATTGGGGTCGGAGGGGAGGAGGCCGTCGTAGTAGTGCATGAGACCCATGAGGGTGAACTTCATGCCCCACACGTCCCAGCCCTCGCCGCAGCGGATGTCGTCGGGGTAGTTGCCGATGTAGCCGCATGGCTCCTGCGAGGAGAGAATGCGCTCCACGCCGCGGTCGATGCTGCGGCGCAGCGCGGGGTCTTGCGTGTACGTCCAGAAGGGCATTGCCGAATGCATGTACTTGCCCCAGAACTCCGTCTGCCACCATTGGCGGCGCTCCGTCTTCTCCATGAAGGGGCTTGTGATGTAGTCGACGTCGGTTGCCTTGACGTGGCGCTCGATCATGGCGTCGAGGCGCGCGCCGATGGGGCCTCTCAGGCGTACTGCGCCATATGGGGGCACTGTTGAGGCAGCAGCCGCTGCGGCGAGGCACGCGGCGAATCCGGCAAGAGTTGTGGTTTTCATGGGTCCACATTATAGCCTACGCCCCCGCCTAAGTCAATCCGATAAGATGCGTCCTTGCGCGGCAGGTCGGTTTTGTGGTATGATAGAGGCGCCATGAACAATCCAATCGGTTCTCAGCGTTTCTTCCGCGCCGTTCTCCCGGCGTTTCTGCTCGCGGTATCCGTGGGACAGATCTATGCGTTCACGAATTTCGCAACCGAGATTCGGGACCATCTGGCTTCACAGTACATCGCCCAAGAGGTGTTCAATAATCCAGAAGCCTTGAAGATTGCGCTTGCCGAGTTGATGGCAAAGGTCCAGTTCGCGTTCTCGCTGGGCATATTCTTCCTCGGCATGGGGGCGGCGTTCTTCGGCAAGATCGTCGAGAGGAACATACGCCTTTCCACGATCATCGGCACCACGCTATTCATTTCTGGTCTGCTCGTCACCGCGCTCGGCGTTAAGATGAAGTCGCTTGCGCTCATCTATCTAGGCTATGGGTTCCTCGTTGGCACAGGTACGGGAATAATCTACATCTCGCCGGTGAAGACGATGATGCTGTGGTTTCCTAACGCGAAGGCGATAGCCGCCGCAGTGC
>JAFUDL010000113.1 GCA_017459225.1 Kiritimatiellia bacterium | reverse complement strand
GGTCGAGCGTCTCGCAGCCGATGGACCACGGCGACGACTTCAGGTCCTTCGCGTCGCACACGGCAAGGCGGCCGATTTCCTTCAAGCCCGGATCGAGCTTGTTCAGCCGCTCCAACGTCACGCTTTTTCCCGTGGGCGGCGGCGTCTCCGGCCACTTTTCCACACCATCCGCGGCTATTGCGGCAACCATTGCCGCTGCAATGGCCGCAGGAAACATCATGAACGCATTTTTCATTGGGGCAATTGCAAGTACCCTCTTTCGCGCCATCTGCGAGCCAGGCCGCGCGGCCTGACGGAACTCGCAGAACCACATCTGCACGGCTGAAGGATTCGTGAGAATTCATTATGCCAAATCTTCGCCTTCGGCGCAAGGGGAAAACGCATTTTGTCGCTTTTGCGCTTGCGCCGCGCAGGGGGATGTGCTATCATTGTGCCAAAGATGGCGGCGAGGTGGCGTTGACTGGGCGGTCGATGCGCGAAACCGAGTCAGGGCGTGGCGGCGTATGCAAGCATATAGCCCCACCAAATTTAGAAGGGGCCAGCAAGATGGGAATGACGAGAAGAGATTTCATGCGCGGCGCGTTGACGGCGGGCGTGTATGGTGTGGCCGGACGCGACTTTGGCTTTGCCGCTGCGGCAGACGCCGCGGCCCTGCCGCTCCCTACGCCGACGCACCTGAAGTGGGCAGACATGGAGCTCGGGATGTTCTACCACTACGACATTCCGATCTTTGGCAGCGGACACGCCCCGGACCCAAAGTGCTACAATCCGGAGAAACTCGACACCGACCAGTGGATGGAGGCCGCGAAGGCGTACGGCGCGAAGTACGTCGTCCTCACGGCGAAGCACGGCGCGGGGTTCATGCAGTGGCAGAGCGACATCTACCCGTATGGCGTCAAGCAGTCCCCCTGGCGCGGCGGCAAGGGCGACCTCGTGCGCGACTTCGTGACGAGCGCGCGGAAGTACGGAATGCTCCCCGGCCTCTATGTGGCGATGCACTACAACTGGTTCCTCGGCGTGCGCAGGAGCAACGGGCGGGTCTCGTCTAAGGGCTACTACGGCTACGGCGAGGAGGCGCAGAGGAAATACGCCGCGAGCTGCGAGGCGGTGCTGAACGAGCTTCTCACGAATTACGGGGAGCTTTTCGAGATCTGGTTCGACGGCGGCGTCCTGCCGCCGGAGGAGGGTGGGCCCCGGGCGCTCGAGATCATCGAGCGCCTTCAGCCGAACGCGATCCTCTTCCAGGGACCGAAGCAGGCGAAGAACATCATCCGCTGGGTCGGCAACGAGCGCGGCGTCGCGCCCTATCCGTGCTGGGCGACAGGCAGGGACGTCACGCAGTCCGACGGCGTCAAGGAGTCGAAGGGCGAGAAGTACGCCGGCACGCCGGAGGGGAAGAAGTGGATGCCGGGCGAATGCGACGTGCCGCTCGGCCCCTGCAAGTGGCTCTGCACGAGCAAGGGCCGCTACTGGACGATGGACGAGCTCGTGAACATGTACGACTGCTCCGTCGGGCGCAACTGCAACCTCATTCTCAACGCCGCGCCGCTGCAGAGCGGGCTGGTCGCCGACGAGGAGATGAAGATCTACGCCGAGTTCGGGCGGCGCATCAGGGCGCGCTACTCGAACATGCTCGCGAAGACGGAGGGGAAGGGCGAGCGCATCGACCTCGAAATCCCGAAAGGCGGCGGACCTGTCAACCAGGTCGTGCTGATGGAGCGCATCGAACACGGCGAGCGGATCCGCAAGTTCGACATTGAGGCTTTGTCAGGCGGGCAGTGGAAGAAGATCTACGCCGGCTCCTGCGTCGGGCACAAGCACATCGTCCGCTTCGACAAGATTGCGGCGGAGCGTCTGCGGCTTTCCGTCACGGCATCCGCCGCGACGCCGGAGATCCGCGATTTTTCGGCCTACTGCAATTGAAAGGCCTACTGCAGCTGTCTTCGGAATGGTTCCTGCACGCGGCGCATTCAAATGTGGGCACGGTTCAGTTCGCAGGGGCGATTTCGATCTTGTCGAGCCAGATGGCCTTTATCGAGCTTTTGCCGTCCGGGCCGAACCGGCCCGGACCCAACCAGAAGTACTCCGCGCCGTCTGCGCGGGGCGTCCAAGTGGCTACGTCGTACCAGACGTAGCCGCCGTTCTTCACCGACTCCGTGCGCGGCTGGATCATGCGCGAGAGGTGCTGGTCCACCGGGTTGTAGACGCCGGCCCAGAACGCCTCGCCACCGTCGCGCGTCTTCTCCACGCGGATTCGCGCGCGCACCTTGTACTTCACGCCGGGCTTGAATTCGACATGTCCCGCAGAGAAGGCCGCGCACCACTCGAAATGGCTGTTGAAGAGTTTGAGAGCCTTTCCGTCCTCCGCAAGCGGATCGTCCACCCGCGCACCATATGTCCCCTCTTTGTGGAGGGTGATGTACTTGTCCTCCACGGTTCCGAACTTGTCCGAGACGTATTTCATCGGCTTTTGGGCCAATAGGGCGCGCCATGTGGCAATTCTGCCCTGGTGTCTATGCCCCGATTCGGATAGGCTGATGTTCTTCGCCTCGTCCATGCGGTCGAGCATCGACTTTGCGAGCGCCTGCGTCTCCCTGAGCGTCGCCTCGTCGTTCGCGGGCCCGCCGGTGACGAAGCTGAAGAGCCGCTGCGCCTTGCCGCGCGACTTTTCCAGACGCAGGTAGTCGAACGAGAACCTCGTCATGCGCACGTTGTAGGACAGCGTCCGGTCGTCCTTGACTGCGGCCTCGGCCTTGTCCCAAATAGGCTTCGCCCATTCGACGAAGCCGCTGTCGAGGCCCCTGAAAGCCTCGCTTCGCCAGATTCGCATCGGGCCTTTCGCGGGCGACCACGCGCGCATGCGCCTGTGGACTTCCTCGAAGTATTCGCGCACGAACGGCGCGGCCTTGCCGTAGTATCCGGCGAAGAAGTCGTCCAGCAGCGGCTCGATAGGCTGGTCGGGATCCCACATGAACTTGGCGAGCAGCCACGCCTTCAGTTCGGCGAACGCGCCGTGGCGTCCGCACTGGTCGCCCTGCTCGAAAAGCTCCTTCACGTTGTTCTCGCGGAAGAACTTGATGTTGCCCTGGAGCGCGTACACGTTGGGGAAGGGCAGGGCGAAGTCCTGGAACTCGGTCGTGTAGTCCCAGACGTACAGCTGGCTGGTCTGCGTCTTCCAGCCGTTGATGTCGGCCATGAATCTGACGTTCTCGCCGTACGGGTTCTCAGGAATCGGGCGCGTGAAGTCGCACTCGATCGTGCAGAGGCACGGCATCACGTTGTGCCTGAGGCGCGTCTTCTTCGGCGGCCTGCGCGTGTACTGGTACGCGAGGGTCTCGATCACGGCGTTCGGGAACTCCTTCTCCACGGCCTCTGCGATCGCGTTCACGAAGCGCACCATCGTGCCGGCGTGGCTTTCCTCCTCCTTGTCGATTGCGGCGCACTTCTCGCATTCGCAGAAGTTGTACCAGTCGTTCTGGCTTACGCCGTAGAACTTCGCGCCGGGATCCTTTCGGATGCGCGCGAGCACGTTGGAAGTGACGATGCGCAGCACGTCTGGGTTCGTGAGGCAGAGCTGGGTGTGCCCCCTGAGCCGCCGGCCCTTGACGAGGCTGTAGTATTCGGGATGCTTGTCGAAGTACACCGCCTGCGGCAGCAGCGCCTCGAACGTGTGGCAGCTGCCGAGGCCGCCGCCGAAGCGGAAGTCGTCGCCGCCGAACTTGGCGTCCACAGTGCCGCTGGTGTGGTTGTACCCGTTCACGCGCAGTCGCGCCGCGAAGTCGCGGTTGTTGTTCACGTCGTACCAGTACGGCTCGCGCATGAGGAACGCGGGCTTCTGCGAAACGTCCAGGTCGCCTGGCACGGCGACGCGGTCTTTGCGCGGAACCACGCTGTGCCATGAAGCGTACCAGCGGCATCCGGCGTACTTTTCGAGCACCTCGTACACGCCGTACAGCACGCCGCGCTTTCCGCCCGAAATGCGCAGGCTGCCGTTTTCCGCCTTCAGCCGGAAGCCGTCGTCGCCGAGGTCGGGCGATCCCCCTTCGAGGAAGATTCCC
>JAFUDL010000112.1 GCA_017459225.1 Kiritimatiellia bacterium | reverse complement strand
CAGTACGCGCGCCTTCTGGGTTTGCAGGACGACGTCGCGTCCGTCTACCTCAGGCAGATGAACGCACGCGGGCTTCTTGGCGTGAGGCGCGAACACATCAAGGTTTTCTACAATCTCAATCGCGACCGGTCCTTGCCCCAGGCCGCCGAGCTGCAGGAGACTCTCGTCACATACATGCGAGGCAAGCTCCCAGACGGATGGGAGGAAACCTTGGTCCGCATTTTCAAGGGTTTTACCCATTTCAACCGGCTGGCGATCATCCTCCGGTTGGCGAAGGGCGAGGCAACACTCCCCGAGCTCGAGAGCGCGGCCGGCACCATCGTGAAATCGACATACCACCACTTGCGTTTTCTGTATGCGGCGGGAGTAGTGGACACGTTCCGCGTTGGCAGGGGAGGTTCGTTGTACTTTCTCAAGCAGCCGACACATCCGGTGACGAAAGTGCTGCTGCGGCACGTTCTTGGCGAAGAAGGGGGACGCAAGTCCAATTACAATCCCGTCGCGGGGCATCCGGACAAGGCAAGCCGAATCGTGCTTGCGAAAATCCGCAGTGAGGAAGGCGTGACGGTAAACAATTGGAAGGACAGACGCGGCACGGGAGTTTCGCACAAAAAGCTCTCGCCGAAGGCTCAACGAGCGCTCTTGGAGGTCTAATGGCAAATTCAACTCACCGAGTAGCAGGTGGGCGTGTTCGCACAATGATAACAAGTTTCGACTGAGAAAAATGAATTACGCATTTGAAGAGTTTGAGGATTTTGAGAATTCCTCTGTCATCTTCCGGGGGATTGTGGGGAGCCGGGCGTACGGCACGGCGAACGCGCAGAGCGACACCGACACGCGCGGAATCTTCGTGGTGCCGTCGATGGAGTACGTGCGACTCGTTCCGCCGCCGAAGCAGGTGTCGGATCCGCACAACGACCACACGTACTATTCGCTTCTGCGGTTCTGCGAGCTGATGGCCGAGGCGAATCCCACGACGATGGAGATGCTCTACCTGCCCGAGAATTGCATCATCACGTCGACACCCGCGTTCGAGACTCTTGTGGCGCATCGCGACATGTTCATCACGCAGCGGGCCGTGGAGAGCCACCTCGGCTACGCCGTGAGCCAGATGAAGAAGGCGAAGGGCGCAAACAAGCGCGTGTGGAACCCGTGGCCGGAGGAGCCTCCGACGCCCGAGGACTACTGCATGTTCCTGCGCGACGCGCACGAATTGCCCAAGCCGCTCAAGGAGTCTGGAGTTGATCTGCGCACCTGTCTCGCGACGCGTCTTTCCAAAAGCGTCACGGAGGACGTCATGCACGTCTACGACTACGGGAAGGAGACGGGCGGAGTGTTCCGCGGCGGCGCGCCCGTCGTGTCATCAATTCCGAAGGAGGATGCCGGACTCCGGATCGGCGTTCTCATCTTCAACAAGCAGGCGTTTGAGAGCGCGAAGCGCCAGCACCACGAATACTGGGACTGGCGACGCCACCGCAACGACGCGCGCTGGGTTCAGCAGGAGCGCGGACAGCTCGACTACGACGCGAAGAACATGATGCACCTCACGCGACTTCTCTTCTCTGGCGAGAGCATCGTCATGAACGGACGCCCGATCGTGCGCTTCACGGGCGAGAAACTTGAGACGCTCCTTTCCATCCGCCGCGGCGAATGGGAGTTCGACAAGATCATCACCCATGCGGAGACGATCCAGGCGCGCATCATCGACGGCAAGGACCGCCTGCCGGCAGAATGCGACAAAGAGAAAGTGAGCGACCTCATCGCCGAAGTGATGCGAAAGGCAGGTGTGGCATGAAAGAAAAGATACTGAATGCGCTGAAGCAGATTGAGGTGGAACACGACTGTCGCATCCTGTTCGCGGTGGAGAGCGGGAGCCGGGCGTGGGGATTCGCATCGCCCGACAGCGACTACGACATCCGCGCCGTCTACGTGAAGCCGCTCGACTGGTATCATGGGCTTGAGGAGCGACAATCCGACACGATTAAAGCTATCTTGCCCGATGACATCGACGTTGCAGCGTGGGAACTTCGCAAGGCGCTTCGCCAACTGCTCAAGAGCAATGCATCCTTCATGGAATGGCTGGGGAGCCCGATTGTGTACTATGACCGCGGACTCATCGCACAGCTTCGCGAAATGGAGAGCCGCGTTGTCAACCCGATCGCCATTGCGCATCACTATGCGTCCATGCTGCGCCATGCGCTGGAAAACCGTACGGACGACGGCACCATCAGCGTCAAGAAACTCTGCTACGCGCTGCGCGCCGGACTCTGCGTGCGCTGGACCATGGAGCGAGAGACGATGCCGCCAACAGCGTTTGCCGAAGTCCGTCGCGGGCTTGACCTCGGCCGTGAAGCCGATGAGGCGATTGACAGACTTCTTGCAATCAAGGAACGCGCACGCGAGAAGGAACGTACCGTTCCCGCGGCCGCGCTTTTGCCGCTTGTCGAGGATTGCTTTGCTGTTCTGGAGGGGCACCCGTGGCGCAGACCGTCAAACGAAATCGCCTCCGCACGCGCCGGCCTCGAGCGAATCTTCCGCTCGCATGTCTGCGCATGACATAAAAGTTCGGGGGGCCGTGACCATGGCATTGTTGCCTGCCGAAGCATGCTTGATTTTTAACGTTTTATAAAACATCAAATTGAATTGCAAGTTTTATAAAACATGATTTTATTCTAAACGTTTTATAAAACGTTTAAAGCACACAGGCTGGAGATGCTCGCAAAAGGGCTTGCGTCAGATAATCCCAGAAACCGATGTGTATATTCTGGTATAAAGCCTATAAAATCGGATATGTTGTTGTAGGACGGCGGGCGCACATTAAATATGGTTGGGTGCAAGATTGAGGCGGAATGGCAGGATTGTCAGGATTATTTTGACGGCATTATCCCTTTTGGGCCGGATTGGCATGGTTGTTGCTCATGTTCTTTTGTCGTCGATGAAGCTCGTGGGAGCAGCGGTCTCCAAAACCGCCTGTGCTGGTTCGGCTCAGGCACTCGGCGACGCTTAAAATTGAAAACGAAACAGGAGAAAAGACATGAGAACAATGGTGACAATCGCGCGCGCGCTCAAGGAGAAAAACCGCGTGGCGGGACGTCTCGCGAAAGCGAGGGAGCTTGTCGGCGCGGAGAATTCGAAGGACAAGAGCGTGCCGCGTGGTGTTGACGTGGCCGCGATGTATGACCTTGCGAAGGTGCTTCGCAATCGGCTGATTGCGATCAAAAGCGTCATCGCAGAGGCGAACAAGCCCATCGTCTCGAAGATTATCGAGCT
Source organism: Kiritimatiellia bacterium (assembly GCA_017459225.1). Classification (GTDB taxonomy): domain Bacteria; phylum Verrucomicrobiota; class Kiritimatiellia; order RFP12; family UBA1067; genus RUG572. The sequence continues at coordinate 6,285 of JAFUDL010000112.1, read as the reverse complement.
TGACGAGATCAAGTCGGAGATCGCCTTTCTGAACGGACTGGACGTGAAGGAGGGCAAGTTCGTTACGACGAACTACGGCACGCGCATCGAGTCGGACATTGATGCGGTTATCCGCAAGCAGCAGGTCCTGGACGAGGTCACGGCCCTACAGGCGCGCGCCGACCGCCTTCAGGACGAGCTTGACGAGTTCAACGCGACCACGAAGGTCGAGATTGAACTAGACGACTGATTTGAAATCCGCGTTGCGGCCGCTGCACCCTAGGTGGAGCTTTCGGGCTCCGCTGATCGCTAATGATGTTGAGACCGAGCCCTGTTTCACGGGCCTAGACTGTAAGGGTTAAGGGCTTAACTCGTAACTCGTAAAAGGTAAAAGGTAAAACTTATCATGCAGCGGCGCGGCGCGGGTTTCACCCCGGGGCGGGGATATTGGAGGCTACCACCAAGAATCGCCCCGTCCCGGGGGCTTTTAACGTATAGTGAACTTTATCGCCAGAAATGAAAAGGTCACGGAGGTTATTTCGATGAGGGAGATCATTCACACTGATTACGACGGCAAGCCGCTGAATCCTGCGGCTTTTGATGAAGATGATTGCATGCTTGACAATCTGAATGCGCCTGTAATTCGGTCAGGGGATGAACCGTTCAAAAGTTATTATGCCGTCGAATGGGCGTACAATTGTTTTAGCGCGATTGATCCGTCCCGTTCGTTTGTTGAAACTTTGGTAAAGGCGATGGACGAGCGTTGCAGTGCTGAAAACAACTGGCCGACAAGCGATGCGATTCATGTGCTGCTGCGTGACCTTGGTATCCTCAGCCAGAAATTGACGCGCGCCGACGTGGTGGCGTTTTGGACTATGTTCCCCAAAGGGCTTTCCGCATTTCTGTCTTTGCCGTATATGAAATTGACTTGTTTCAATAATCCGCATGGAGATGTTGTCAGAGTTTTGAACAATCCTTTTTTCTACAGGGATGCTAATGCACCATATGGAAGGTTGGTGGAGATCGCCGAGGTGAATGGTTTTCGTTTCGCACTGGATCGCGCTTGTTTCGTCGCTTCACCTGCTGTGCTTGCGAAGGAGTTGTCGCTTCTGAACTATGGTTGCAATGAACCCGGACGAGTAGCCGAATCCGCCGAGGAGTTGACGGTGACGATTGGTGAGGCGATGTCCGATTGGGGATTGTTAGATGTTTGATATCTGGCAAAACATTGCAGAGAAAGGCGCTGTCGCCGTAATTTGAATGAAATCGAGGAGGAAGCAACATGAGTGGGCATTGTAACTTCAAAGGACTAGTGGCGAAGATGTCGCCAGAGCGCCAAGCGCGAATAAAGGTCGAGGCGGACGAACTTGCCAATCTGAACGATTCGTTTCCCGATGGAAAGTTTGATTGGTGCAAGTGGTCGGCCGAGTCTGTGGAGGGCGTTTCGGCCATTCGTGCGTTGCTTGATTCGTTTCACCTCGTCGGTAAAAGGATTGCAAATGTCAGGACGGAGAGCTATGACTTCTTTAACACCAAGGAGGAAATTGAGGAGGAGGTCTTTTCGGACTTGGTGGACAGGCTTGGATTTACCGAAGAATCAGCACGCGTGGGTTCGTCGATTCATGCGCTTGATGAGCGTGCAGAGATACCTCGACGCATGGAAATAGACAAGCCATTTGTCATTGAGTTTGATACGCGCGAAACCTTTGAAATGGATGTTGAAATCGCGCCTACCTATCGGATTTCCATGAATAAGATCCCAGTTCGACTACTCAAGGGTAAGTACGATAACGTGGATCCTGGTGTGATGTTTTCTCCTGTGGTGGGGCGCACCATCACGGCCGTAGAACTCAAAACTATGCCGGAAGGAGGTCAGGAAGATTCCGTTCGGGCAGTTGTGTTCCGTCTTGACAACGGGATGTCTCTCGAACTTGAAGGGTTCTTCGATTACCTATACGTTGGCCTGTTTGATTGTAATGGAAAGCCTTGTAAGGGGGCGATTGCGTTGTTGAAAAAGGGATTTTTCAACTATGAAGACCTGCATGATGATCCATCGACTGGCTTCGAGGCAAAGGAGGCGCTCCTGTGGTTCGGTTGGAAGGGGGCCCAGAAACTCGGCGAATACGGAGTCTGCCTGACACCTGTTCTATATGAAAGCCCTAACCGATCGCCTGAATCGGCTCGCGTTGACATTCGCGATGCACCCGGACTTGTCATGGGTCTTTGGACGGTTAGGCCTGAAGCCTTTGCGAATGCGTGTCCGATTGAATTGTCTCATGCAGAGTGGCAAGCTGTGCTTGACGCTGCCGATTCATTTCTTTCAGGCGGTCGCCTTGCTACCGGTGATTCCCCATTGGCTTGGTTGCTGTTGGAATCGCAACCGCTGCCGAGGGACAATCCAAGTGATCCAGATTCTTGCAAGACGGCAAGAATTCGCAAACGAGATCGGCTCCGTCTGTGCATTTCCGAAATTCGCCGATGGGCAGAGAAAGTTATTCCTGCTGGGGGTGGCATTAGAATTGAATTGTGAGTAGTGTTCAAAGTGCTGTGCCATGGAAGGCAGGGCTTATGTTTGACGTCTGGCAAAAGATAGCAGAGAAGGGCCGCCCGCTGTTCTTCAGGTGAATGCATGAAGAAATCACACAGGTGAGGTGGCGGAAGATGACGATTGAAGAAAGATGAACGACAGATTGGAGTATAAGCTGAAACGTCTTTGCAGAGAAGACGTTGTGGACTGGGCGGGCGAACGGACCGTCCAGCGCGCGGAAGGCTACCTTGGCCGCGTTGGCGAAATTTTCGCGTTCGACGACTTTGTCGCCGCGAATGTGTGCGGCACGGAAGAATACACGACGAACGTTTTCTTGGACAAGTACGGCGAATGGAACTCGGTCTGCACATGTCCTGTCCGCATGAACTGCAAGCACGGCGTCGCTCTTGCGCTGTGTGCGGCGAAAAAGCTCAATGACGGCACGACGTTGTCGGAGAGCGAGGAAGGCGCGTCGCTTCGTCTTGACCGCGACGCCATTGTCGCGGAATACAAGAGAGCACACGAGGCCCCTCCTCCACCCCCTCCGCCGCCACCGACGGTCGTGCAGTTCAAGGTCGAGGAGAACCCGTTCGGCAGGTTCACGGCAAAGGGCGGAAGACACGCGAAGGATTTCTCGTTCCGCGTCGTCACGCCGGCAGAAGTCTACCACTGGGACTTCATTGTTGCGACGCTGATGTATTCTCTGGCGAAAGGGGAACTCAGTTATTCCGAGGGATGTCCCATCGGCTGGCGGGAGGAGAAACCAGGCGCGGATCCCGCAATGTTCACGTGTTCGTGTGGCGACCCGCATTGTGGCGGCTTTGGGGATCAGCAATGCGAGTTCTCGTCCTGCAGCGTCCTCTGGCGTGTTCACTATTGCGGCACCATTGTGGAACTGGAGTTTGACAGGATTCATTACGAATACTGGGTTTTGCAGATGCTTTGGCGGATGCGCGGGTCGGCAAAGCTGCGCAGGGACCCTTGGGACTCTGTTGCAGTTGATTCGGGATTCACCTATGCGGTTGCATCTTTGCTGGATGCGCGGCCCCGCCTTCGAGCACTCTGGAACCGCATCAGCGAAAAACGCCATTTGGACGAAGCCGATCTTGTGCTCATTTCCTCAATGTCGCCTGATGCAAATTCGATTCCTGCCGATCGATGTGAGCTGCGCCATTTCTTCCCGAGAGAGTTTTCCACGGCAGGGAAGATGGATCTTCGTCAGGAGGAGGCGACTTGTGAAGAAAAATGGAGAGTGAAAGAGAGGTTGTGTGACATGAAGATTACGCGAGGTAGGTTCTTCGTTTACAGCAAAGTGATCGGTCGTCATTGGGAGACCACTGAGTTGGCATTCGGGCAGAAGATCGTGTTCTGCCGTGAGTCTGGGGACGAGTACCATAGGCACTCGCTTCGTGTCGATGATGCGGCGGACGGGCGGACGATTGGTTATTTGAGAAGAAAAGAAGCCTATTGGTTGACTGAGATGATGGACCGGCATGGCCTTGTCCTTGAAGGCCAGGTCGAGCGCATAGGACGTGATGGCAAGATGATGCCGGTGCGTATAGACCTATGCTTTGCCGACCCGAAAGAAGAAACGCTGGAATGGGGGGCGTCGCTCAAGGATGGAGAACGTCTTTATTTCGAGATGCTGCGCGCTGTCGTGCTGCGTCCCGAAATCTGCTCTGCCTCCACGATACGGTCCGAGGCAGATAGGATCAAGAAACTTTTCGACGATCAGACTAGGTGTTCGGAGATCGCATTTCTGCTTGCGCTGCTCACGGCTGGAGCGAAAGAGGTTGCATATCGCCTTACGGAAGAGGAGATTGCGAAACGTCGGGACTATTGCAACAAGGTGCGCAAGGCGATGGAATGCGAACCTGTCGGCGGCTTGCTTGGTGTGGACGGGTTGAAGATTCTGCCGCTAAAGGCGACTTTCGCGGATCCGACGCTTGGCCGTGCAGCGGCACATGAACGGATGTATCGGTGGATACGCTTGAGTTGGCTTTCAAACGGCAAGGAAGTGCGTCCAAAGGTGCATGTCCCCGATTTCCCGCCTGGTGCAACTGGCTTCGCAGTGTTCCGCGGACGTGATTTGCTTGATGTATGCCTTTGCGGGATTCCAATAACGGGGGTAGACCTCTTTGACAGTCTGGCGTTCTATGACGGGGAGGGAAACAGTGCCGACAACCTTTCCGATGGCGAGGCTTTCGATGAGGTCAGGCGTTTTCTTGGCGATCTTCCAGTTCGCGAACGTGATAAGGAGGGGTATTCGCCGCGCTTCTGGCTTGAGCGTGGGATCCATGACGGCGAATATGACATCAATGATGAGGGGCGTCTCATTGCGCTTCGTATTTTGATGTTGAAAGCGCGGCGGCAATGGGTCGATTGAGGTGGTTGGTGTGATGGAAATGCAACATTGACGAACGATACTTGAAATCAAGGAGAAGACAACATGAGTTGCGCCGCCAAGATGGCGGCTTTCCCAGTTAGCGGCGCGGAGGATTATCTCATGTGGCTAGTTGCGAAGGGGCGGTTGAGCTGGGCGGCGGCTTGGGCGAATTCGACAGGCGTCAGCTTGAGAAGCCGGGCGGTGGAACGGATGAGTCTGGCGGGAATGTCGCCTCCGCCACAGGCGCGTCGCATGTCGTCGATGGCCTGCCTGACGGCGCAAAGGATAGCACATTCCCAGTGCGGGCGGAAGTGGGAAATTTGAAAAATGCGAGTAGCATCTACCGAAGTTCTTTTGACAGTTGACCGACATAAATCAGTGTGATAAACTTACGATGTCGTTACAACGGAAGGGTTACAAAGATGCAACAGGCATTAATACATATACGGGTAGATCATCCTCTCAAGGAGGAGGTCGCGGAAATCTTCTCCTCGCTTGGAATCGACATCTCGACGGCAGTGAGGATCTTCCTGCAGAGTTGCAAGAAGATTGGTTTCTGACGACAAGCAAGAAACGAGGTGAATTAAATGACAATACCATGCTCCATTTTCGCAGTTGCACTCTCGGTGACAACGCCGAACGGTGGCACTGTATGCCACGTGACCCCGCCTAGTCTGCCAGCTGACGCGACGATCGAGACGACAAACCTGGTCGGCGGCGTCGCATGGCGCATCCGCTACGGTGGAACGTCGCCGCGCACGGTCGTGAAAGAAGAGTGGACGTTTGACTTCGGGCGCGACTTTAAGTGCTGGCCCGTGAGCCACGCGCAGGGCGAGTACATTCCTCAGACGCTTTCGACGATCGCCAAGGAGCCAAGGCCTGATTACGTCCGCGCGCATCCCGGCACGTCCGATGGACCACTTGTCGTGGAGGGTGATGGCTGGGTGGCGGCGCTGGGCGACGCGGGCGTACTCGACTATTCGCGCATCCGCTTTGCGAGCGGCACAAGGAAGGGGCAGGTGAAGACGATCCTTGAAGGCGCGGCCACGGTCGCGCCGCCATACGTCACGCCGTGGCGGTACGTCCGCGTGGCGAAGGACTGCGTGGAGCTCGCGAACGGACAGCCTGCGTTCATGGACGCGCTGAACGAGCCTTCCAGAATCGCCGACACGTCGTGGATCAGGCCAGGCAAGGTGCTGCGCGTCGCCAAGCTCGGCGAGGAGAGCGGCAAGGCGTGCGTGGATTTCGTTCTGCGCAACAACTTCCAGTACATCGAACTTGACGCGGGCTGGTATGGTCCTGAGCGCACTGGCGATCCGCTGAAGCCGAACGACTACGTGAAGCCCGTCATCGACTACGCAAAATCCAAAGGCGTGGGCGTGCTCCTCTATGT
>JAFUDL010000111.1 GCA_017459225.1 Kiritimatiellia bacterium | reverse complement strand
GGCGTTACTGCTACGCTAGCGGCGGCGTCCATCAAGGCATACGATGAGGCGCGTGGCGTGTTTCTGGTTGAGGCGACGATGAAGGGCGCGGGAATTGAGGCGTGCAAGGTGGAGTTCACGCTCGCCAAGGGCGAGAATGGACTCGGCGAGGCGGTGGCGGCGGCCGATGGTGACGCCATGTGGCTTGTGCAGAACGTGTGGAAGCGCACGGCATTGAAGGCGCCTGCGTTCAACACGAAGAAGCCGCTCTCGCTCAGGCTCGCGAATGGTCTTGCGCTCAAGTTCGGAGCCAACGGCGCGGTCACGTTCTCCGGCAAGGTGGCGGGTGACGACAGCGAGCCTGTGGCGGTGAGCGGCAACGCGCAGCTGATCGCCTGCTGGGATGAAGAGAGCGGCACGAATGCAAAGCTCGTCGTCTATGCAGCGCCGAAGGCCAATCTCGCCAATGGCGTGGCCGAGGAGGTCGAGCTGCATCTGAAGAAGAACGCGAAGAACGTAGTTACTGGAGTTACAGAAGTCACGGCCGCTCCCGCGTTGCCTTGAACATATCACACCGGCCCTTCAGACCATCTCCCCTGTCTTTTGGGAAAATTTCACGAGAGGATACTGAAAAATGATACGCTTTCTAAAACGCTGTGCGAGAAGAGTGTTGGCACCGTTGCTCAAGAACAAGAACTTTGTGATGCGTCCTGATGGAGAATCTCGTAAAGGGCTTGTTCAGCTTATTGACAGTCTGGGGCAAGATTCTCTGACGCTGGTGGAGATTGGATCATACAATGGAGAGTCGGCAGAGATTTTCCTTGCAACAGGAAAGGTCAAGCGCATATACTGCGTTGATCCGTGGCAAATGTACTACGACCCCGACGACGGCGCGGCGTTCACGGACATGGTGAAGGTGGAGGCCGATTTTGACCGACGGCATGCATCTGACTCTCGCGTGGTCAAGGTACGTGGCACGGTTGACACGTTCGTTGAGAAATACGCGAACGATTCCGAAGTCTCTGGCAAGATTGATCTCGTGTATATCGATGGCCTTCATACCTACGAGGGCGTGCACCATGACATCGAGATGACGCTTGCGCACATCAAGCCAAGGATAGCCATCGCGGGGCATGACTATCATCGAGATGGTTGGCCGGGGATTGTGAAGGCGATCGATGAACTTCTCGGCGCACCTGATTCAACCTTTCCCGATGGGTCCTGGTTGAAGAAAGTGTGAATATATTAGAGGCGTTTTCAATACACCTGAGACGATGGCGGCGCTGGACAAAACGTCGGCTAAAGAGGTGTTATCATTTGCATGCCCATGCATAGGTGGGCGGCTTGCTGGTCGGCGACGTCCGGCGGCGTCTAGGAGGGCCATCTTTCGTTTGACGATGTGACGCAGGTTTGATATACTTTTGTTACACTGTGTTAAGGCTTTTAGACGAAAGGATAATGAAAATGCAAGTTAGAACCTCAATCGCACGCTGCGCCGCGCCAGCGGCTCGAATCGGGAGAGCCGCACTTGCCGTGGCTGCAATCTGTGTAGCGGCCACGCCCACGTTGGCCGACGGAATAGAGTTGTGGGGAGCGGATAGATACGTTCAGGACGGTTTGATAGCCCTTTTCGATGGCTTGGAGAACACTGCCTACGGAGCGCAGCATTCGGATACCGCAACGCAGTGGTCGAGCATTGCCGGTACAGTTGCCAATCTTAATTTCACCTTCTCCGGTCGCAACGGATCAGTAGGCGCATGGCGGCCGGATGGACGCTATTTCGACGGCAACGCAAAGGGAACGACTTCCGCCAACATCACTCTCGGCGACGTCTGGACCGTCCAGGCTGCGATGACGATGGATATGAACAAGCAGCTCACAAACAAGACGTCCCCTGCATCGCAATATCCCATCGTGTTCGCGGCTGATGACGACAATATCTCCGCATACCTGAACAACAACGGTTCGCAGACGACCACGCTTATTCTCAAAGACAACTACAACAAGATAGACACTCGCCCGTCAATCGCATCGTTTGGCGGCAGATATTTGACGGTCGCCTGCGACAGAACGGAGACGCAGAAGACGTATTTTACGCAAAGTGTCGCGACCTTGGGCGACGGCACCTCCAATGGCTCCGGCAATGCAACCGTGCCGGCGTTGAAATACTTCATAGGAGGAACGGACGAAAATCATTACGCAAAAGGAACTATGCATTCCTTCCGCATCTACAACAGGCTTCTCACGGATGAGGAAATGGCGCAGAACAACGAGGTGGACGAGGTGCGCTTCCGCGGAGACGGAGTCATTGTCTGCACTCAGACCGACGGCTTGGATGGTACGGAGCCTTGTGGCTTCTACAAGGTGGATGGCAGCCACACTTTTAGCGCGCCTGCCGAGCAGATTGCCGGTGAAACGACGTGGCGCTGCGTCGGCTATACGCTTGACATCTACGACGATGTGAACGACGTCTGGAGTCCCGACGGCGTCAACCATCAGAACGAGCTGCAGTATTCCTACGATTCCGCAAATGGTGGAAGGGTTCGGTTGAAGTGGCAGTGGACCAAGAAACGCGCCGGCTACGCCTGGACAGGCGCGGGTGGCGACGGCAAGTTCTCCACACTCGCCAACTGGGCGGATCTCGTCGAAGGAACGGTGGCGACAGAGCTTCCGGCATCCGGCCAAACGCTTTCGTTCTCGGCTGGGGCGGGCGGAACGCTCGTCAACGACCTTGAAGGCCTTGGCGGCGCAGATATCATATTCCCCGTAACCGCGGGTCAGTACACCATTACGAGCAACGGGTTCGCAAACGTTGCGAACGTGGTCAACGAAACGTCGCTTGTGCAGACTTTCTCGAACACCGTTGCGTTTGCCTCAACCTACAATGTGGCACTTGCTGCAGCTGTCGATTTCGCCGGCGGCGCAACGGCGACTAAGCCCGGTGACGTTTCGGGCGCGGTCGGCACGCGCCTTGTTGGTGACATCACGTTCACAGAGGACTGGACGATGAATGCTTCCTACATCATACCTTTTGGAACCAAAGTGACAGGCAAGAACGTGACCGGAAGCGGCGCGGCGCTCACCATAGACCAGGGCGGCTACGCCCACTTCGCCACTATTCAGCCCGGCAAGAACAATACGGTATGGCGCATCAATCTAAACGTCAACGGCACGCTTGAGGTTGATGGAAACGTGGCCTATTGGAACAGCGGTAGCGGTGGGAGTGTTCAGGCTGTCTCAAGCAGCGCAGGTACGGGCGTCATCAAGGCAAAGGGCTTCTACAAGCAGGGCGGCAAGCAGCATCTGACCAACATCAAGAACATCAAGGTCGGTGCGGGAAGCGCCTCTTCCAATCCCATCTTTGGCGCGACGGGTGGAAGTAACATGTTACACTTCTATCAGGACATACAGGTTCAGATAATGGGGGACATCGAGTTTCAGAGTGTGTTGGGAAGTGGCTCGATGGCCAAAGAGAATGGAGGTCTTTGTCTGCAGGCAGGTAAGACGATGACCATCAACACGGAAGACGACGAAGGGAATCCCCATACCGCCATCTGGGGATGCTCGTTCTGCGTAAAGGCAAAAAGCAGTGGTACCTGGGGGTATTCAACAGGGAATGTCAGACTCAGCAAGCAGGGCAAGGGAACGCTCATCATGCGCAACAGGTGCAGCATCACCGGCAGTACAGGCTATGAAAAGTATTATTACGGCTACACGGATGTGAGAGGTGGTACGCTGCGGGTTGAGGAGAAGGGGCAGCTCAGCAACAGCGCATTGACCGTATATGGCGGCGGAAGGTTTGAACTCGGGAGCGGCGTTGTGCTTCCCAACAATACGACATTGAGGGATGGCGGCAACAGCATAGCTCTCGAAGACGGCGCACAGCTGAAGCTCACTGCTTGTTCTGGCGACAATGCGGCCATCTCACTGGGGGCAAGCTCTGTTCTCACCGGCAACGTCTCGCTTGGCACGAACTCCACTGTGACTGGTGGCGCGCAGGCGAAGATCAGCGGAAATGTGGTTCTTGGAGACTGCTCAACGCTGACAGGTGTTTCAAAGGCGGAAATTACCGGCGATGTCAAGCTTGGAAATGATTCCGTGCTTACGGGTGCGCAGGGGGCGGTTGTATGGGGTAATGTCATGGTTGGAACCAATAGCGTGGTTTCTCTCTTGACGAAAGCGGTCCTCAACAACGATATCGAGATGGGCGATGGAACGATTTTGGCCTTGGACTTGGATACGACACAGGAGGAAGGCGAGCCGGAATTTCTTCCCATAGGCGGGGTCATCAAGTTGCCGTCCGGCAAGGCCACGATCAAGTTGACAGGTGATTTTACCGATGAAAACAGTGATGTGATTTCCAGGAAACTTGGTGCGCTCAGCATCAACACAGACGTGAGAAACCTCAAGCTCGATACGACAGAGGTGAAATTTGCAGATGGACTCCACTATCGTTCGAAGTTGAAGGATGAAGACGGAATGTTGTTGTTTTACGCCTTCAAGCCCAAATTCCACATCATTTTCAAGTAAGTTGACGTTGCGGGTCGATTCTGTACTCCCAAAAGTGGGAGTTGCATTATAGTTTTCTGATTTTTCCGTTTCCCGTGTAAGATGCCCATACGCTCTGCGAATAGGGAGATGCAGGGCGTATATGGGTGCGCCATGCAATAGTGCAAAAAGACAAAGCATGGAACAGAAAATGAGCGGAAAACTGAAGAAGGCTGGAATATGGTGCCTAATGGGGGCGCTGGTTCTTGCGGCGGTTGGCGGCATTGCGTCGGCAACATGGATGCATAGACAGCTGAAAGGCTGTGAGACATTGTTGGACAAGGCTGTTGGCATTATAAGTGCAAATAATGCCGAAAATGCGAAGAACAAGTGCGCTCTGAAGGAAGAAGAGGCGAAGGGAATCTATACTGCCAAAGAAGGCGACGATATTGTGACAGTCGCTATTGGTCACGGAGTGTCGCCTTCACAGTTGATGGACGCCAACAATCTCCATGTCGGCGACAGTATCAAACCAGGCGACAAACTAATCATACCCGGTAGAACCCGTGGGGACAGTCCCCGTACGATCCGTGGGGACAGTCCCCACACGGCCAATGGGGACAGTCCCCGCCTGGCCAATGGGGATAGTCCCCAGACGGCGAGTGAAACCCATGGGGACAGTCCCCGCACAGCCAATGGGGACAGTCCCCGCCTGGCCCATGGGGACAGTCCCCAAAGGGGTGAGGGGGACTGTCCCCCTGGGGAGAAAATTGTCAAGATTGAGCATATTGGCATCGTAGAAGTCAAATATCCTGGTGACGATGAAATAACGATAGCGTTTGATCGTATACCAGATGCGTCAGTTCTGAGGGAATACATTTCGGTTGAACCCGTCAAGGGAGGGGTGACGTTTGAGTATGACTATGATTATGACTACGATGCAGATGAACATTACAGGCGTCGCCCCAGGGTGAAGCTGCGGGGCGACTTCGCATTCCGCACCAATCTCACTCTGCGTGTAAGGGCGGGCCTGCCTGCGGCGAATAAGGTCGAGAAGCCGAATGATCCCAAGGAGGCCGAGATCAAAGTGGAACCCCTTGAACGCGACTTCGTGCAGACTCTCCAGCGCAAGGATGCTCCGCCGCGCGTGCGGTTCGTAGATTCCGGCCGTTACCTCCCTCCTGGCGGCGCTCGTATGCTCGCCGTGGACAGCGTGAACGTGGCGAAGATCCACTGCGCCGCCGCTGCAGTGCCCACCGCCAACATCGTCCAGCTTCTCGCCCGCGAAAACGACAAGTACAAGGGTGTGTACATCAGGGGAGACGGCGATGGAGCGGCCGATTCCGAGGCCACCGAGAGCATTGCCGACAATCTGATGGAGTGGGACGTCGAGACACTGGGCCGCGTCAACGAACACGGCGTCACTCCTTTCGCCCTCCGCACTCTTCCCGATGCCGCCTCTAACGGCGTATTCATCGTGGCCGTGCGCTCGGCCGACAAGGACCGCAAGGACGAACGCTGGTGGTGGGACGACAGGCGCGGCGAGAAGTGGAACCCCAACCGCTACAAGCTCGTTTGCATCACCGACATCGGCATCACCGTGCGCCGCGAAGGCGAGCGCATCATCGCCTGGACCACGTCCCTTACCACCGGAGCGCCAGTCACCAACTGCGTAATCGACGTCTACGGCTCGAACAACCGTCACCTCGCCAAGGGCCACACCGACTCCAATGGCCTCTGCGACATTGTCTGTTCAACGCGCGCCGAGCCTTTCGCCGTGATCGCCAAGACCGCAGACGGCAAGGACACTTCTTTCGTCTGCCTTGAGAACCGTCAGAACATAGAAGAGAATCTTGGAGAGGGCGAGCGCGAGGAATACCTGCGCGCGAACGGCGTCACGGCCTTTGTCTGGACCGAACGCGGCATCTACCGACACAACGAACAGATTTTCGTGCACGCCATTCTTCGCAACGGCGCGAACGAGGCCCCCAAGCCGTTCCCCGTAGAGTTCCTGCTGCGCGATCCTAACGGCGAGGTGGTGCAGCGCAAGACCGTAGTCTCTGACGCCTATGGCGCCGCGTGGTGCGATTCGTTCGCAGTTCCCGCCGAACTGCCCAGCGGACGCTGGCAGATCAATGTCGCCGCGCCGGGCAACTCGAAGAACACCCGCATCTACGGTAGCCGCGCCGTGAGCGTGGAGGAGTTCGCCCCGCCGCAGATCCGCGTGAGCGTGGAGCCCGAAGGCGACAGCGCCACCAACTTCTCGTTCGCCGTCAAGGCCGAGCATCTCTACGGCGGTCCGGCGCGTGGACTCACGAGCGCGGGCGCGGTGGTGTTCATGGACTATCCGTTCAGGCCCAAAGGATGGGAGGCATGGCACTTCGGCAACGAAGATCTTGGCCTCAAGCCCAGCTACCGCCGTCTCTGGAAGTTCCCCCTGAACGACGAAGGAAGCGCCGTCTACAAGGCGCCGCTTCTCGAGGAGAGCGGCAAACCGAAGGCTGCCGTGCTCGCGATAGGCGAGGGGACGGTGTTCGAAGAGGGGGGGCGTCCGGCACGGGCGCGAGGAAAGCAAGTGCTGCACTACTATCCGTTCTACATCGGCACCACGCTCGGCGGAAACGTGCGCATTCCCGACAAGGGCTTTGCGAAGACGAAGGTCGCGTGCGTACGGCCCGACGGCATGCGTCTCCCCGAGGCGAGGAAGCTCAAGGTGTCGTTCGACCGCGTCGAGAGCGTGTACAGCTGCAAGGAGGATAGCCGCGGATGGTCGACATGGCATTGCGAACGTGTGCGCATGCCGCAGAAGAGTCCAGTCGCCGAGATCGAGACGAAGGCGAACGGCGACGTTGAGCTTGAGATTCCGTTCCGTCTTGACGGCGACTACGCGCTCACCATCACCGACATCGCAAGCGGTACAAGCTTCGGCTGCTCGTTCTGGCTTGGAAGCCGCGGCGACGATTCCGTGCGCGCCCCGCTCTCAAATCCCAGCAAGGTCACGCTCACTCTCGACAAGAAGGTGTATCGTCCTGGCGAAGTGCCGCGCCTTCTCGTCAAGTCGCCGTTCGCCGGCTGGGCGCTTCTCACGACCATGCGCGACAAGGTTGTGTCTCGGCGCGTCCTCAAGCTCGACGGCGCCACGCAGGAAATCACGCTCGACAAGGTG
>JAFUDL010000110.1 GCA_017459225.1 Kiritimatiellia bacterium | reverse complement strand
GGACGGCAAGAGCGCGGAGGTGAACACGGCAGGCGACCTCGTGCTCACCGGCGCCACCACCATAGCCGCCACCACGTTCGTGAAGAAGGGCGCAGGCACGCTCGCGGTGCCAGGTCCGACGGCGCTTACGGCCTCGCGCATTGAGGTGGAGGAGGGAACGCTGCGCATCGACGAGCGCGTGGCCACCACCGACTCGTCAAAGGATGGAGCGATCGTGGTGAAGGACGGTGCGCGGCTCGACGTGAATTCCGCCTTTGATTGGGACTATCCGGTTGAGCATGCTGCCACTCGCAGCAAGACGGTCTCCATTCAGGGCAATGGTCCTGACGGCGCGGGCGCGCTGTACAACTCAAACGTCAACGGGGCGAACGGGTCCGAGCTGAGCCGCCTCATTCTCACCGGCGACGCGAAGGCAGGCGGTGGCCATGTCTACGTGCGCGCTCTGGCCTCGTCTGAATTCCCCGAGTCCGTCATCTCTGGTCATGAGCACACGCTCACGGTGGACACTGGCATCGGATGCGATACTGTGAACTGGTTCGGACTTGCCGGCACTGCGCTTGACCTTGCGCGCATCGACGTGAACGGCTATCTGCACGTCCAGGACGAGATCACAGGCTCTGTGGCTGACGGCGTGCACTTCAAGGACGGTTCGAATCTTCGTCTGCACATCGCCACCATGCCCGCCACGGTGCCGATCATTGCGGATGCAGGCGCGAATGTGAAGGTGTCGGGCTCTGGTTCCGCAAGCAAGGTGAACAGCCCGCTCACGATCGGAGAGGGCGCCACCATGACGGCTACGGCCTCGCAGCCTATCACGTTCTACGGTCCCGTAACCAATGCCGGCACGTTTGTGCAGGCGAGCGGCAACGTCTACTTCAACGGGCCGTCGCTCGAAGGCGGCACGTACACGGCCAATGGAACTTTCCTCTGGTTCGGCGGCTCCATCAACTCGCCCGAAAGCGAGATCACCATCGGCGAATCCACCACGGGCGTCGTGATCTTCGGCGCGCAGCTAGACTTGCCGGATACGGGACTTCCGACGCTGGCGAAGATCAACGCCACCACCACGAAGGAGACGCGCCTGATGCCGCGCGCGCCTTCGATGATCGACGGCGACCTGTACGACGCAGTGATCAGCGGCGCCGCCAACTTCGTGTACATCGACAGCGTTGAGAACGCCGCCACTGTGACGGTGAAGAACGCAACGTGGAATCTTAAGAACACCTTGTACCTCGGCGCGAACGACCGCTCCGGACATTTCGTCGTCGGCGATGGCGCCGTAGTCACGGTGCCTAACCAGATATACACAGCCTACAGCTCCGCGCCGAAGGCGACGTATATCGAGGTGGCGAGGGGCGGCACGCTAAACTGGACGCAGTCCGGCGGCAACGGCTTCCACATGGGCCGCGGCTATTCCGACGCGCTCAACGAGTCCGTATGCTACCCCCACCGCGTCTCGGTGACGGGCGGCACGCTCAACGCAGACAACGGCACGGTGCTCGTTGGCGTGTTCACCGCGTTCTCCTACTTCGACCTTCTCGACGGATGGTTCTCGCCGAAGCAGATCGAGATCCGCCACATCAACAACTCAAGGGCCAAGTGGATCAAGGCCCACGAGGAGCTCTTTACGCAGAAGGGCGGCGTGTTCGCGCTGGGCTCGGGCGGCATGCGTTCGTCGTGGCCCAACTGGGAGAAGCCGCACGCGGATCTCCAGGGCGGCGTGCTGCGTCCGCGCGAGAGCTTCTCCAACAAGTTCGGCTACATGAACATCCAGTTCGGCGCCTCGCCCGCATCTCCGGGAGAGTACGCGATAGAGTTGAACGGCAAGGACGTTGCGTGGAACGCGCCGCTTCTCGGCGCGAGCGAAGTGACGATCCAGGGCGAAGGTAAATTCTCCAGCTCCGCGCTCCTGCAGTCGATACCGCTCGGCCGCTGGAACGTGACCGGCACAACGCAGCCAGTCGATCTCTCGGGCGCGGCCGGTTTCGCCGACGGGCTCAACCTCGCCGACGGCACGTCTGCCACGCTCTCGATCGAAGGCGAAGGGCTTGTGGAGTGGGCGATGTTCAATTCCGACGAATACAACGGCCTCGATGCCCTCAAGGGCTTCACGGGCATCTGTCCGTACGTGGCGACAACGCTCGTGCACCTGCACATCCACTATGCCAATGACGCGTCAAAGCCCATGGGCAGCAATTCGGCGTTCATCTACCGCGGCCAGTTCTTCGTGGAGGAGGCCAAGGCCGGCACCTG
Source organism: Kiritimatiellia bacterium (assembly GCA_017459225.1). Lineage (GTDB taxonomy): Bacteria > Verrucomicrobiota > Kiritimatiellia > RFP12 > UBA1067 > RUG572. Next base: position 1,460 of record JAFUDL010000110.1, on the reverse strand, counting down.
GTGCTTCGCAGGCGACTTCGACGACAACATCTATCTCGAGGTTGACGGCACGGGCGTCTTCACCGGCACGGCGCACAACGTTCCTGGCGCGGGCTCGATTGAACTTGCCGCAGGCTGGCACGACTTCCGCGTGATTGCGCGCGACGGCACGGGCGAGATGGGGCCATGGATCACTGAGTGGCAGAATGCGGGCTTTGGCATAGGCTGGACGACGGACGCCTCGGCCGCAGGCTCCACCGACCCGACGAAGTACACGAAGTTCGACACCTCCACCCTCAAGATGCGCCTGCCGCAGTCCGCCGCCTCCCGCACCGGCGTTCGCATGCGCGTGCTTGGCGCATGGGGCACTGGCGACAAGACAAACTTTGCGAACGACGACCTCGTGTACTCGCGTCTCGACTGCGTCACGAACACGCTCGCGGGACTGAACAAGTATGGCAACGCGAAGGCTGAAGCCGAGTTCCAGAGCGGCACATGCGTGCGCTTCGAAGGCTGCTTCCATGTTTCCGCCGAGGATGCTGGCGAGTGGACGTTCTACGGCCACTACGACGACCTCATCGCCCTCGATGTCGATGGAACCCGCTTGCTTGCCACCACGTCATGGGGCACTGCCAACATCGCAACGGGCACGAGGTCGCTTGACGAAGGCTGGCATTCGTTCCGCATCTCGGCAGTTGACGGCGACGGCGGATGGGGCGCGTATTCCACAGACTCCGACGGCAGAAGGGGCGCAATCAGGGTGAAGCGTCCAAACGGCGAGAAGACGCTCACCTTCGACGAGACGAACTTCCGCATCGCCTACAGCGCGCAGGACGCGCAGAAGTTCTGCGCCGCGGGTCTTGGCGGCGTCACGACACTCGGCGAAGGATCCACGCTCTCCAACCGCAACGGCATCTCCGCGAACGGGGCGTGCCCAATCTACGGCACGCTCGCCGGCTCGGGCGCGCTCGACGGATTCTTCCGCTTCACGGGCGCGGCGAGCGCGATCAGCGTCACCGGCAACGGCGGGCGCCTGTCGTCCAAGCCCAATCTCGACGACGTGGTGAACGGCGACTGCCTGAAGGGCCTTGCGAAGGTGGAGATGAACTTCCCGGAGGCGAAGCCCAACGCGGCGCGCTACGACGTATGCGCGGCGGGCGACCTCACTGCCGAGGAGGCCGCGCTGATCGCGGTGAGCGTGAAGCTGCCGAACGGCGACGTTGCCGACGACTGGAAGGCCACCGTCGTCAACGGCCGCCTAAGCGTCAAGAACCCGCATCCGGGCGGCTGCGTGATCTATTTCCGCTGATTTAGTCGCTGGGCGAACACATGGCTTTATGAATGCGTTTATCCATATTGCCGTTGTTGTAGCCATCGGATCTTGCGTGCAGTGCTTCGCGGGCTGGAATCCCGCGCTGCAGTTCAGGCTGGAGAGCGACCACACGTCGAGCGACGAGGCATGGGCGCGCACGTTTGCAATG
>JAFUDL010000109.1 GCA_017459225.1 Kiritimatiellia bacterium | reverse complement strand
GTCACGCTCTTCTACGACGCGATGGGCAGGCAGACCAACGCGGTGGACGCCAAAGGCGTCACGAACTTCCGCTACGACGACTCTGGCTCCTTGACGAACGAGACGCTAATTGGCGTCGCAGGCGAAAACACGATAGTGCGACACTGGGACTCCTACGGCCGCACTGCGGGATACAGCTTGGTAGGGCGCGTTGTCCCCAACGCGCCGCAGAGGCAGACCACCGTCGGCTACGATGCCGCCACCGGCAGGATCGCAACGATGCTCGCCAATGGCTCCAACGTTCCGTTCACCTGGTCCTATCTCCCCGGCAGCGACCTTAAATCCTCCCTCGCCTACCCCAACGGCCTCACTGCCTCGTGGACATACGACGCCAACAGCCAGCTCCTGCAGGTGCGCAACGCCACGCCCACAGACGTCATCTCGCAGTACGACTACACGTACGACGCGGCGGGGCGTCGCATCGAGATTGCACGCTCCGGCACGGCGATGTCGGAATCCCGCACTGACGCCTACGGCTACAACGTCCGCAACGAACTCACCTCCGCCACCAAGCTGGGAGGGCCGGCCTCCGTGCCGGCCACCCTAGAATACGCCTACCAGTACGACGACATCGGCAACCGCATCACCTCCACCGACCTCGCCACCAACCGCACCTACGTCGCCAACAGCCTCAACCAGTACACCCTAATCTCCAACCTCTGCGACTCTGCGTCTCTGCGCGAGGAATTCGTCCCCCAGTTCGACGACGACGGCAACCAGACGCTGATCCAGACCTCCACGGGCGTGTGGTCAGTCCAGTACAACGGCGAGAACAGACCCGTCCTATGGACAGGCGGCACGCAGTCGGCGGCGACCAACATCGTAATGTCCTTCGACCGCATGGGCCGGCGTGTGGAGTACAGTGAGTCTCAAACGACCAACGCGAGCGGTGGAAACACTACAACCATAAACACACATCACCGTTTCCTCTATGACAACTATCTCTGTATTCAACGCCTTGACGCCGCCAATGGCAACGCCGTCGATCTTGCTTTCGTCTGGGATGTGACCGAACCCGTTGCAACACGACCACTTGTATTTCTGTCAGGAAGTGTTCTGTCGTACTACACTCACGACGGAAACAAAAATGTGACGCAACTTGTTTCCAGCGCTGGTGATGTAGTGGGCCAATATGAATACTCTCCATTTGGTGACGTGGTAGTGTCGCAATATGCTACTTCAACTTCGCAGATTAATCCCCATGTTTGCAATCCATTCCGTTTCTCCTCTGAACATGGCGAAGGTTCTGTTGCATTGGTGTCCTATAATTACAGGCACTACATGTCTATTGGGGGCAGATGGATCAGTAGGGATCTTGCTGAAGAGTTGGGTAGTGCGAACTTGTATGGTTTCCTTCTGGGCAATCCTATTTCAGAATTTGACGTGCTAGGGCTTTTCATACCATATGCAAGTGTTCAATGCGAGAAAGTCGGTGGCCGATTCCGTAACAATAAATGTTGCTGCGGGGATGTTGAATTTAAGACTAAATATAAATGTTGCAGAGCTGGAAAAATACTTTCGGATGCTAAGGAGGATTCGGGCGTGTCTTATTTTTGTTACAGGGCAAGATGGTACTATCCTTTGGCTCAGCCAATCTTAAGACCATTTTCGCCTACTCAATTTATGGTGACGCACTGTTGGTTCAAAGTTGACGGCAAACGATTTGGAGCATATCCAAATCGGTATTTCAAGGATGGTTTATCAATTCGTGACGAGGCGCTTATGGAAGGGCACAAATATGGGGATGCAGAAGAGAAATCGCCATGGACGACAGGAGGTCCAGTTGGACTAAGCCCATGTGATTATGATCTTGGCAAATTTAAACGGTGTGTTCTAGATAGTCGCGAACGGAAGGATTTCAAGTGGACTCTGAGGAATAATTGCCGAGATTTTGTAATTGACACAGTATCAAAGTGCAAAGAGGGAGCCAAGGTGAAGCGATGAAGGGGAAGGCCGATTTATTCTGTGCATTCATCTTGTTGACAATGTTTGGATGCATTTCCAATAGTGTCAGCTACTGTGATGCTGAGAATTGTCTCATTGTCAGACGTAGGGATTTCTTTCTTGCACCACGGGATCTCATCCTTCGTTCCGAGAAGATCCCTAAACGGATAGTCCTTGAACGTGGTTCGCATGGTTGGTTTCGAAGATGTTGTTTCGTCCTACATCCAGAATCTTCATTTGAAATCACATGTGACAATGTCAAGATTGAATATGGTGCTCGAGATTTTATTATTTCCGACAATTACTCTTCAATGGAACTTGACTGTACAAATACCATGGACCTTCTAGTTTCCGCAAATCCATCAGGTCAGACCGTAATTAAAGACATCGAGAATGCCGAGGTTCGCTTCTGTAAGTCTTCTGGGAGACTTGAAATAATGATCAATGCCTGGCAAAAAGGAACACAAATAAGGGGAGGGATAATGTTCGTTTTCATTGCAAGCGAAAATTATGACAAAGATAGAATAATAGTCAATGTTCTAAAAGCTCCTAAGTGTGAATTTGAGGTGGCTGAAAATTGGCTGGATTTTGGGTGTGAATAAAGGAGAAATTTGCCATGGCGAGTATCAGTAGTTGTAACGTAATTCGAGGTATTGAAGAGATGTATGAGAGAAAGAATATGGCAGCGGGAGAGCGACGTGGTAGGGACGGCACTCCGAGCCGTCCGCAATGATGCGCCGGTGATGTTGCGTCGGCGCTTCATTGCGGCGCGCTCGGCGAGCGCGCCCTACCATTTGTCGCATTGGGCTCAATATGTTGGCTCTTGTTGCCTGTGTTGCTTTCTGGTTTTCATTTCCTCTGTGGCTTTTGCCGCGCCGAGATTGATTGTGCCATCGGAGGGAATCGCGTTTGGAGAAGTTGCAGTTGGCTCAAATGTCGTGGGGAAGGTTGTGTTGCGCAACGAAGGAAGTACAACGGTGTCGGTTTCTCGCGTCAAGGCGTGCTGCGGGGCGAAGGCCGAGCTGTCGTCGCCTAAGATTCCGCCGAACGGCTGTGAATGTTGCCAATGTGAAAATGTTGCCAATCTCCAATGTTGCCAGTTCCCAATTGGGCATTGGCCACTGGAATTGGATACATCCCCAGAGGCACGTTGCGCGGTCGCCGTTCCGCTTGCCGAGTGCGTCGTCGGTCCGCTCCTGGTCTTCTCTCGTTGGGTGCGTCTCTCCGCCGCCGCGGTTTCCGCAATGCTCGCCGTGTTCATCATGGCCCTCTCCCAGGCAGCCCTGCGCGGACTCGACGTCTCCTGCGGCTGCTTCGGCGGCACTTCTTCCTCCGGCCCGCTCCCCGCCATCCTCCGCGACCTGCTCCTTCTCGTCCCCTCCCTCTGGCTCACGCTGCGTAGGCAGCAGCTAGTCGTCAAGGGCGACTGAGGACGCGGCAGTTGGCGCGGGAATGTCGCCACCTGCCTCCACGGTTGTCGCCGCGTTGTACACAGCGTCCCACGTCTGAATGCGCTCGGCGCGGTCCTTCACAAGCATGCTTGCCACTAGATGCGCGAAGCCGTGTGAGAGTTCAGGCGCGAACTGGCGGGGATCGGGCGAGCGCGCCATTGGATCCACGTGCGCGCGGAGGATGTCGTCGTTGTCCATCAGCGGGAAGAGCATGCGTCCGGTGGTGAGGTGGTAGAGCGTGGCGCCGAGGCAGTAGATGTCGGCCCGGCAGTCTAGCTCCTGGTCGCAGTAGATCTGCTCGGGACTGATGTATGCTGGCGTGCCAATCACCTCTTCCTTCTCGTCGTAGCGGTGCATTACGGCGGTGGACTGGCAGAGGCCGAGGTCCATCACCTTCACCGTCCCGTCGCGGTCCACCATGATGTTCTCTGGCTTGAGGTCGCAGTGCACGATGTTGAAGAGGTCCCAGGCGTACTTCATTGCATCGGCCACTGATTCGCACACGATAATCGCGTCTGACTCGGAGATGCGCTTCTTGCGGTTCTGCAGCGAGCCGAAGGTGTAGCCGTCGACATAGTCCATTATCAGGTAGTAGCGTCCGTCAACGCAGTCCGCGCCGTATCCCTGCACGATGCCCTGGTGATGGAGATCCGTCATCATGCGCACTTCCGACATGAACTGGCGGATGTCCTGACCAGTGGTCGTGAACTTCTCGTCCAGCACCTTGACGGCCACGTAGCGCTGCAGCTCCTTGTGCCAGGCGCGCCATACAACGGCCATGCCGCCACGTCCCACGATGGCGTCGAAGCGCAGGAACGGTAGGTTCGGCGGCGTGTCGCGCGATATCTTCTTCACAACTCGCGTCTGCTGCACAACGTCGGGCTCGTAGGTGGGAATCCCGATTTTTGGGCGCAGCACCACATGGATGTTGGTGGGGCGCTTCGCGAAGCGGTATTTGCGGCGCGGCGCCTCGTTTTCAGCCGCGGGAGAGGTGTTGTCGTTGTTTTCCATTAACGCTTCTCCTTTTTGGGCGTTCCGCCCTGGCCATGGCACTTTCTGCACACCACGCCGCCTTTCCCCATGCAGTCGGGGCAGATGATCTTCCCCACTCCCGAGCATCCGCCGCAGGGCGTCACGAGCGTCTTCGCGTGCTTCATGGACGAGCGCATTCCGGTGGTGGACGTCTTCTGCGACACGATCCAGCCCGGTTTGCCGTTCTTGTTGCCGCCTCCGCTCTGGCACTTTCGGCACGCCTGGTATCCCGTTCCCTTGCACTTGCGGCATGCCGTCACGCCCGCCCATCTGCATTCGGTGCACGCATCCATGCCTTTCTGCTCCTCCTCTGGCGGCGCCTTGACGAAGAGCTTGTACGTCTCGTGCCTGCCCGTGCCAGAGCACAGCGGGCACGTCTTGTACTTCACGTCGAAGCGGTGCGACGTGAACGGTCTGCCGGGCGTGACGCCGATTTCGCCGTCGTACTGCCCGAGGTTGGGCGGCGTAAGCGATAGCGAACGCTTGCCGTTGCAGGCGGCGCAGGGAGAAGACTGCGTTACGGGTTCTGCGAATAGCGCGACTGCTGCGGCGATGGAGAAGACGATGGTTGCCTGGATTTTCATGCTTGTATTCCTTCCTTGGCGTATTCAGCCAGTTTGCGGTAGATGGTGCGGCGTGCGATGCCGAGGCGGCGCGCGGCTTCTGAGCGGTTGCCTTTGCATTCCTTGAGCACCGCGAGAATCTGCGCCTTCTCGTTCTCGCCGATTGTGACTGTTGATGAAAGTGGAACCGGAGCGGCGGATGCCTTGAGCTGGTCGGGCACATCTTCGACGTCCAGCATGCCGCCGGAGGATAGCACGATCATCCGCTCGATTACATTTCTAAGCTCGCGCACGTTCCCTGGCCAGCTGTAACGCTCAAGAAGCTTCATTGCGGCCGGGGTTATGCCTGTCACGTTGCCGCCGTTCTTCTCGGAGATTTCCTTGATGAAGCGAGAGGCGAGAAGGGGAATGTCGGCAGCGCGGTCCTTGAGCGCGGGCATGTCGATCTCCACCACATTCAGGCGGAAGTAGAGGTCTTCGCGGAAGCGTCCTTCCGCAACGAGCGACTTGAGGTCGCGGTTCGTCGCGGCCACCACGCGGATGTCCACCTCCACCGTCTGCGTGCCGCCAACGCGCGTGAAGCTGCGGTTCTCGAGCGCGCGCAGCATCTTCACCTGCATCTGCAGCGGCAGCTCGCCGATCTCGTCGAGGAAGAGCGTGCCGTGGTTCGCGCTCTCGAAGGAGCCGGCGTGCTGCCCCACCGCTCCCGTGAACGCGCCTCGCTCGTGACCGAAGAGCTCGCTCTCGATGAGGCCTTCCGGGATGGCGCCGCAGTTCACTGCGACGAATTGGCCGCTCGAGCGGGGGGAGAGGTTGTGGATGGCGTGCG
>JAFUDL010000108.1 GCA_017459225.1 Kiritimatiellia bacterium | reverse complement strand
GAATTATGCCGGCGGGAACGGCCTCTAGCCAGTCGCTGATGGGGACAGTCCCGCTGTGCTCCCGTCAATCGTTCTCATCGCACTTGTGCCGCTGGTCTGGATTGCGCTTTTCCTTGCCATCGCCCATCATGCGCTTTGGACGCTCTTCGGCAGGCACCGCCTGACGATCACAGGTATGGCATGCGGCTACGAGGTGCGGCTTGGTCCGCGCGTCAAGCACAAGAGTTTCAAGCTGGGCGATTGTTCCCGGGCGTCTTTCTATCCTGGCAACTCGCTCTGCATCACAGCAACCAACGGCATCCCCTACTACTGCTTCAACAACCTTCCCCGGCGCTGCTATCTTCCGTTGATTGTCTTCGTCAACAAGCACGCCAATGGCTGTGGCGAGAGAACCGTAGAAATGGTATAATTTAATCGCAAAGGAGAACCAGCATGAAGTCATTCACAATGCCAAGCGCCAACGGGAAAGGCGTGGTTCTGATCGAAAAGATACTGGACGAAGAGCTCGGCGACAAGTGCGCGCTCTACGCCAAGGTCACCATCCCCGCCGGTTCGGCACTCGGCTACCATGAACATCACGGCAACGGCGAAAGCTACTTCATCCTCCAGGGATCCGGCGTCTATGACGACAACGGCGAAAAACGCAACGTCGGCCCGGGCGATACCACTTGGACGCCCGACGGATCCGGCCACGCACTCGACAACTCCGCCGGAACCGAGGACCTCGTGTTCATGGCGCTCATCGTCAACAGCTGACCATCGGGGACGACAGAAAAGCAGGCACCGAATCTGTCGAAAGCACAGTTGGCGAACCGAGAATGCACATGCGCATACCAAGTCCGCCACGGCATTTGCATCGTTTGTCGTTCATTACGACTTTGCCCTGTGTCTCGCGAAGAATCGCGCAACGATAGCTCCGCTCACGTTGTGCCACACGCTGAATATCGCGCCTGGCACCGCCGCCATCGGATACGCCGCGAAGTGCGCCGCCGCGAGACTCGCGGCGAGCCCCGAGTTCTGCATCCCCACCTCGATGCAGAGAGCTCTCCGCTTCGGCTCAGGAAGGCGCAGCGCCGCCGCGAGAAGATAGCCGAGGAGGAGTCCGCAGAGGTTGTGCAGCGCCACTACGAGCACGACGGCGAACCCGCCCGTGAAAAGGCGCTCCGCATTGGCCGCGACTATGAGCGCGATTATGACGGCTATCGCCACGGACGACACCGTGGGCATGAACCGCACGGCCCGCTCCGTCGCGCGCGGGAAGAGACGTTTCGCGACGAGCCCGAGGGCTATCGGCAGCACTACCACCCAGAGAATCCCCACAAACATCCCCACCGCGTTGACGGCAACCGTCTTCCCCGCGAGGAGCAGCGTGAGAAACGGCGTAAGAAGAGGCGCCAGCAGCGTCGACACGCCCGTCATCCCCACGGAGAGCGCAAGGTCGCCCTTCGCGAGATACGTCATCACGTTCGACGCCGTGCCGCCCGGGCAGCATCCCACCAGCACCACGCCCACCGTAAGCGCCTCGTCGAGCCCGAAGAGACGCGCGAGCACCCACGCGAGAGCGGGCATTATGGTGAACTGCGCCGCGCAGCCCACCGCCACGTCCTTCGGCCGGCTGAAGACGATCTTGAAGTCCTCAACCCTCGTCGCAAGCCCCATTCCGAACATGACCACGCCCAGCAGCACGCTGACGAGCCATCCCGGAACGGAGAACGACGACGACGCGAAGAACGGCAGACTTCCAGCGAGACAATGCATTCCCGCCCTAGACTCTGCCCACGTCGAAGCTGCGGGCAATCGCCGCGCGGGCGTCGGCCAGGTCCTTGAACTCGCCGCCCGCGATGAACTGCACCACGAGGTTGCCTATCGCCGTGCCCTCGGTGGGGCCGGCGAACACCTCGAGTCCGGTGGCCTTCGCCGTGAGAGCGTTGAGATAGCCGTCTTTCGAGCCGCCGCCCACGATGTTCACGGAGGTGTAGGCCTTGCCGGTGATCTTCGAGAGGCTCGCGATCATCTTGGCATAGCAGTCGGCAAGCGACGCATAGACGCACTGCAGCAGCTCGCCCACGGTGGACGGCTTCACGTCGGCCGCCGCGATCACCTCGGCGATCATCGACGCCGGCGAAAGGAAGCGCGCGTCATTGGCGTCCACGCGGCCTGCAAACGCCGCCGCCGCCTTGGCTGCGCTCTCGAGGTCGTTGAACGAATATTTCCTGCCCTTCTCGTAGTCGGAGAGCGTCCAGTCCGCTGCGGACTCCCTGCCCTCCACGTACTCAACTCCGTTCAGCTCGCGGCGTATGGACTGGATCATCCAGAGGCCCATGATGTTCTTGAGGAAGCGGAAGCGATACCACGCGCCGCCCTCGTTCGTGAAGTTGGCCGCCATCGCCTCGGGCGTCGTCACAGGCTCGGCGTTCTCCACGCCGAGAAGCGACCATGTGCCGCTCGAGATGTACACCGCCTTGTCGTCGCGCGCCGGCACCGCGAGGAAGGCGCTCCCCGTATCGTGCGTGGCGGGCAGCACCACCTGCGCGTCGAAGCCCACCTTCTCCTGGACGGCGGCGGAGAGGCTACCCAATACGGCGCCGGGCATCTCAAGCGCGCCGAAGATGCGGCGGGGAAGACCAAGACGGTCGATAACCTCCCAGTCCCAGTCCTTCGCTGCGGCATTCACGAGGTTGCCGGTGGTGGCGTTCGTGTATTCGTTCGCCATACGCCCGGTGAGCACGTAGTTCAGGTAGTCGGGCACCATCAGGAGGCGCGCGGCCTTCTCGATCTGCTCAGGATGCTCCTTCTTGAGGGCGGCGAGCTGGTAGATGGTGTTGAAGAGCATCTTCTGGATGCCGCAGCGCGAGTACAGCTCCTCGCGCGGAACCACGGCCTCGACGAGGGCATCCGCTCCCTCGGTGCGGGAGTCTCGGTACGCCACCATGTCGGAGCAGGGGTGGCCGTCCGCGCCGATCAGCACGAAGTCGACGCCCCATGTGTCAATGCCGATGGTGGAGGGAATCTTGCCAAGTTCCTTGCACTTGGCGATTCCCTCGACCACGCTCTTCGCGAGAGCCGTGTAGTCCCAGCAGTCGTGTCCGTTCAGGCGCACCTGCGCGTTGTCGAAGCGGTACAGCTCTTCGAGCATGATCTTTCCGTCCACGACGCTGCCGAGGATATGGCGTCCGCTCGAGGCGCCGATGTCTATTGCGAGATGATAGTTCATTTTTCTGCTCCTTTTTCGATGCCTTCAATGTCAATGCTGCGCTCAGGCCATGCCGAGCTCCTTCAGATGCTGCTTCACGCCGAAGCCGTCGCGTTCCTCGCGGAACAACATGGAGTTCGCCTGCGCGTCGTCCACGAACCGCTCCGCCTTCGCGTTCCACTTGAGCTTCCGGCCAAGCTTCATCGCCATGTAGCCGAGAACGCACGCCGTCGAAGTGCGCTGCGCCTCTTCGAGGG
>JAFUDL010000107.1 GCA_017459225.1 Kiritimatiellia bacterium | reverse complement strand
TACGCGCTCGCGGGACTTCTGGTGTTTCCGTTTGCGCTGGCCATGGGAACGTGTCCCGCCTCGCTCAAGGTGATCGGCGGCGAGAATGCCGGCGTGCTTGCGCAGTGCTTCGGTTTCGGCGCTCTTTGGGGCCTTGGCGGGCTTACATGGGGGCTGATGATCCGCTACCTCGGAATCGGTCTCGGGCTTGCGATCGGGTGTGGACTCTGCTCGGCCACCGGCACGCTCATCCCGCCGATCGTGACGGGCAAGGCGGGCGATCTCGTCAAGGACGCCGGTGCATGCGTTGTTCTCGCTGGCGTGGTGGGTTCGCTTCTCGGCATTGCCCTCGTGGGCCTCGCCGGCAAGTTCAAGGAGGGCGAGCTCTCTGAAGAACAGAAGAAGGCCGCCGTCGCTGAGTTCGACTTCAAGAAGGGCATGCTCGTGGCGCTCTTCTCCGGAATCGCCTCGGCGGGCATGAACTTCGGCCTGCAGAGCGGCGGTTCGATGGAGGCTGCGGCGGCGAAGGCTGGAACTCCGGCGGCGTGGTGCGGAATGCCTGTTCTCGTAGTGGTGTTGTGGGGCGGCCTTGTGGTGAACGTGGCGTGGTGCCTGTGGCAGAACAAGAAGAACGGCAGCTTCGGCGACTACGGAAAGATGTTCAAGGGCAACTTCGCGGCCATTGGACTCGCGGCGGTGGCGGGCGTGATCTGGGCATGCCAGTTCGCGTGCCAGAAGGCTGGCGAGCCGCAGCTGGGCGCTAGCCTCAAATACATCAGCTTCGCGGTTGTGATGGGCAGCGCGATCTTCTTCTCCACGCTTCTTGGCGTTCTGATGGGCGAGTGGAAGGGAACGGGGGCCAAGACGAAGGGTTGCCTTGCGCTTGGCGTGCTTGTGCTGCTGGCGTCGTTCTGCGTGATGAGCTATGGCGGCAAGGTGAGCAGCGACGAAAAGGCGAAGGCGGAGAAGTCCGCCGTGGTGGAGAAGGTCGTGAAGCCTGCCGCCGAGGCCGTGAAGTAGGCCGGGAAGTGTGACGTTTCGCCGTGAGATAGGCTGGTGCGTCGCGCAGGCGTACCGTCTTGCGGGGGCGCGACGGCGCGCGATGGCGCGTTGCCGCGCCCCGGGTGTTCGCCTGCCGGTCGTGTTCCACGATTCGTCTGCGGAAGAAGTGCGCGGCATTCTCGCGGCGTTGCGTGGAGTTGATCTTGTCCTTACCTTCGACGACGGATGGCTTGAGTTCGAGGGCGTCCTCAAGGTGCTTGAGGAGTTCGACCTGCGGGCGACCGTGTTCATCGCGCCTGGCGAGACGGAACGTGGTGTGGTGTGGACCAATTCGCTGATGGAGGCGGGCGTGCCGGACGCCGAGTGGCACCACTGGTATGCACTCCCTGCGGCGGAGCGCTACGCTCTATGCGACAAGCGCGCGCCGTGCGTGCGGCGTCGTCTGCTCACGGCGGAGGCCGTACGCGCCATTGCCCGCCACCCGCTTGTGAGAATCGGCAACCACACCTTGAGCCATCTCAGCTGCACGCATCGTCCTGTGGACGAAGTGCTGGACGAGGTGGACCGCGCGCAGAAGACACTTGCGGAATGGTGTGGCTACGCGCCAACTGACTTCGCCTATCCATTCGGACGCGGCACGCCGGAGCTTGATGCCGAGATTCGGCGACGTGGCATGACGCCTCACTACACGCGCCAGGGATTTGTGACGGAGGCGACGATTGGTGCGGCACGCAACATGGTGTATCCAGGCATGACCCTTGCCGAGAATTTGGGACGCGTCCTGCAGGCGTGGCCGAAGGTGGGGGAGACGCGATGACGGGGGGCGTGCAGGAGGCGAACGGAATGCGCGTGGCGGAGGAGCTGCTGCGCGCGAACGGCGTGATTCCGCCAGACGAGGTGTGGGTGCATGGCATGTGGACCCCGCGCGTCTGGAAGGAGTGCCTTGGTGCGTTGCGGGCGGGGCGTCCGCTCGTACGGATGACGCATGGAAGTCTGAGCCCGATCTACCTTGAGCGGCAGAGCAAGTGGAAGAAACGTCTTGTCTCGCCGATTGAGCGCGCTCTCTTCGCCCGCACCGCGAGAGTGGTGGTGACAGGCCCATGGGAGGAAGAGTGGTGCCGCCGCTGGGGAATCAAATGTCCAATTCAGACCGTAGATCTTAAGCATTTTCTCAATTTTCCTCAACCTCCACGGGGTCTGTCCCCACAAAAGACAGGGGGACAGACCCCACAAGAGGCACGGGGACAGACCCCACAAGAGGCACGGGGACAGACCCCACAAGAGGTACGGGGACAGACCCCACAAGTGCATGGGGACAGTCCCCAAAAAGATATGGGGACAGTCCCCGAAACCTCGAAACTCCGAAACCCCGAAACCTCGAAACCTCTAGGGGGACAGTCCCCGAGGCTTAAAGTTTTGTACCTGGGGCGCATCCATCCGCTCAAGGGGGTAGATGTGCTAAGAGAGGCGGTGGAGGGATTAGACATTGACCTTCGCGTGGAGAGCGAGGTGTTCGGCGAGGAGAAGGAGCGTGCGCTTGAGTGGTGTGATGTGCTGGTGCTTCCTTCCATGAGCGAAAACTTCGGCTTTGTGGTGGCAGAGGCGCTGATGCATGGGAAGCGGGCTGTGGCCACAGACGGCGCGCCGGCGTGGGAGAACCAGGAAGGCGTGGCGTACGTGAGGGGTTACCGCGACGCACCGCACGATGAGCAGATACGCCTGCTGCGCGAGGCGTTGAAGTGCGAAATCATGGGAGGTGCAAGGTGAAGAAGTGTGCGGGATGGTTTTGTATTGCGTTGGCGGCGGCGGGGCTCCTGTGGGGGGCGTTGATGGCGCTGAACCCAAAGGGAATGCAGGCGCGCGTGTTTTTCGAGAGGGGGGATTCGTTCTTCGGGGACTTCTTCACTGTGAGGACGTGTGCGGAATACGGGTATTCCAACGACAAGCAGGAGGCGTTCGACACTTGCTATCCGGCGTTGGGTCCGTTGATGGCGCTTTCCTTCCCGTGCACGGCGAAGGGAGGTGCGGTGTTCAAGGGAGTGGGAATTCTCCTGTGGGCGCTGGCTTTTGCGGAGCTGCTGAGGATGAAGGCGAAGTCGCTTGGATGGTTGGAGAAGGCTGGGCTGCTTATGGGGTGCGCGGCGTCGTCCGTAATGCTGCATGAAGTCGAGTGGGGAAACCAGATGATCTACGCGGCGGCTGCGTCTACTCTGTTCGTGGCATGGTACGATGCCGAGGAGAGATGGCGGCGCAACGTTGCCGCTATTGCGCTGGCGGTGGCGGCCGTCCTCAAGATAACGCCTGCCGCGCTGGGAGTGGTGTACCTTTCGCGTCTTCGCAGGGCGAAGGGCGAGATTGCGCTTCTCGTCGTTGCGGGAATCGTGCTTTTCGTAGTTCCTTTTGCGTGGTACGGCGGCTGGGATGGATTATGCACATGGTTTGGCAACGCTTTGGCGAACGCTAAGGCGTATGTCCATCGCGGCGCGTGGGGAGTTGTACCGATCGCGCGCACGGTGCGGCTTGTGATGCACATGGACGTGTCGCGTCCTTGGCCAGGGCTTTCGCTTGAACGGGCTGCGAATGTGCTCATCGGCGGCGCGTGCATGCTCGCCGCATGCCGTGCGGCGTGGAGGGGACGCGGCGCGCGTGCCGGCACGCTGCTTCTTGCCGTCGCGGCGATGCTGCTTGTGCCAGGCAACATGCACGTTTACACGGGGCTCTATCTCATGCCCGTTCTCGCGCTGCGGGCGGATGAGGGGATGGACGTTGTTGAAGCGGCGTGCTGGTTTGCGCTGCTCTGCCCGGTGCAGATTCCGCTGGGCGCGGGCTGCCTCAACCATCCGCTGGCGAACATCGCTTTTCTAGTTCTGGCGGCGCGCGCGTTCGCCGCCTCATTCGTGAAGCATTCCGTCCCAGAGGCGGAGATGAAGGAGACTCAAGCATGAACATGATAGTGCATTTGCAGGGGACGCTTGCCGAGAAGGACATCTCTCGGGTGGTGGTGGACTGCGGCGGCGTGGGATACGAGGCGGCAATACCGCTTTCCACGTTCGACCGTCTTCCCTCCGAGGGTGCCGACGTCAAGCTCTTCATCCATCACGAGGTGCGCGAGGATGCGCAGCTCCTCTTCGGCTTCGCCACAAGGGCCGAGCGCGACGTCTTCGAGCTGATCACGAGCGTTTCGGGCGTAGGACCCAAGCTCGCGCTCGCCGTTCTTTCGGGGCTCACCGTCGGCGACCTGCAGCTTGCCATATCGCAGGGTGACGCAAAACGCCTTGCCGCCGTGAAGGGCATAGGGAAGAAGACGGCCGAGCGCATCGTGATGGACCTTCGCGGCAAGATCAACCCCATCGAGGCGCTTGCGAACGCAACGGCCGAGACGTCGAAGGAGCAGAGTCGCGTTCTCCTTGATGCGATGCTCGCGCTGAATGCGCTGGGCTTCAGCGAGGACGCCGCGCGCGCCAAGGTGCAGAAGGTGCTTGCCGAGAATCCCGACCTTGCGGACGTCGAGTCCGTAGTCAAGAAGGCCCTCGCCGGGTAGCCCCAGCGGCCTGGCCAACGCGTCGGCCGCATGGAGGGTGAAGCGCTATGGGAAAAGCTCGAAACGACAGCATCCTATCGCAAGATCCGCCTGCTAGGGAAGGGCGGCATGGGCGAAGTCTTCGAGGCCGAGGCGCCTGACGGAAGGCGCGTGGCCCTGAAGGTGTTCCATGCCGAGAAGTCGCGGCGGTTTCTCGAAGAGCGCTTTCGTGCCGAGGCTCGCCTTCTGAAGACTCTGTACCATCCGCGCATCGTGAGAGTACATGACTTTGGCGTAGACGAGTCGGACGGAAGGGCATGGTATGCGATGGACCTTGTTCTCGGCGAAGACGGAACGGCTCAGACGCTGGAGGACGTGCGGCGCAGAAGAAGTGCTGATGATGCCAAGATGCGTCAGTGGTTTGCGGAGGTGAAGGAGGCGCTTTGCTATCTTCATGTGTGCGGCGTGGTGCATCGCGACGTGAAGCTGGAGAACATACTCATCGACGAAAACGGCCACGCGAGGCTGGCGGACTTCGGGGTGTCGCGGATAATCGATGTGAGGCTAAAGGACGAAGTGGGGTCGCATACCACGTTCGTCACGGGAGAGACTACCAGTACGCGTCCGGTGATGGGCACGTACTTCTACATTCCTCCAGCAGTGCGCGCTGGCGCGGAGGCGGGTCCTGAGGCCGACTTCTACGCGCTTGGCGTCGCGTTCTTCCGTCTGCTCACTGGAATCTGGTACGAGCAAGGCACGAACGCAATCGATTTGCTTGCGCCGTTCGGGGAATTCTGGCGCAAGACGCTGCCGGGGCTTCTTTCATGCGAAGACAGTGGCGAATGTCGAGCGGAAACGGAGCAGAAGGGCGTCCGGCGCGATGGAAGGAGGCGCGCCGCGTGGCTCGCGCTGGCTGCGTTGGCGAGCATGGCGGCTGTGTGCGTTGGGGCGCTCTGCCTGCGTGGGCGGGCGCCGTCCGGCAGTCTGCCCAGGCCAAGAACGGCGAATCCTCAGCCGGGAGTGCTGGTGATGGAGTCGGTGGAGGATCTGAGGGGTGTTGACATTGGAGCTGTGACGTCCCTTGTGGTGGGCGCTGCGCTGGGAAGCATTCCCGCGAACATGTTCAACGGGTGGCCTTCTCTGCGCAAGGTGGAGGTGGGCGAGGGCGTGGAGGCAGTACATTCGGCGGCGTTCTTCAAATGTAGCCGCCTGGAGAGCGTTGTTCTGCCGAACTCGCTGAAGAAGATTGGGGCGTATGCGTTCGGCGACTGCTTTTCCCTTCGCTGTGTCAGGTGCGGTAGCGGACTTCTGGACGTGGGGCATGCCGCCTTCGGTGGCTGCACAAATCTTGTGGATGTGTATTTCGCCGGCGACGCGCCCGCTGCGCTCGGCATGAGGATATACGTGCGCACGCCCACGAATCTCGTCAACCATGTGGATTCCCGCGCGAATGGATGGGGCGGGATGTGGCCGCCGGGGGAT
>JAFUDL010000106.1 GCA_017459225.1 Kiritimatiellia bacterium | reverse complement strand
GTCTCGTGGCCGAAGTGCGGATGGGTCATCGAGCGGATGAGCGAGTAGAGATGGCCGCACTTCGCGAGCTCGGGCCACCACTGGTGCACTGTCATGCCCTTCACGTTCGTGGGAATCGCCTTGAGGCCGTTGTTGTAGTCGACAGGCGCGTCGGGCTTAGGGTCGAAGGTCTCCAGCTGGCTGGGACCGCCCCAGAGCCACAGTTCGATAACGCTCTTTGCAGGTTTCATCTGCTGTTCTCCTTGATTTGGACGGTTCAGTGCTGGAAGAGGAACTCGCGCGAAGTGAGAAGCGCCCACGCGACGTCGCGCGGGAAGCGCCAGCGCTCGCCGCCGGTCTTGCGTGTGGCGAGGTTGTCGAGAAGGCGCTTCGTCTCGGCGCGCTGCGGAGCGCGGGCGAGGAACTTCCAGTAGAGGTCCTCGATGATGGCCGCCATCTTCTGGCGCCTGTACTCCTTGCCGTCGACGATGCGCCCGAGATTCGCGAAGAGCTTGCCCGAGTTGAAGAGGTAGAGCCGCTGCTTGGCGGTGACCTCGTTGTGGCGCTCGGAGAGAAGGCCCGTGTCGCGCGCCGGGCGGCCGAACAGAAGCAGGAAGGCGTTGGTGATGGAACCGTCCTCGATCAGAATGCTGCGCCGGTCCTTGGGCAGGAACGTGAACGGCTCTGGCGCGATGGACTGGTAGTCGCGCGTCATGCCGGTGAGCTCGCAGATCGCATCGTCCAGCACCTCCGCGTCGAGGCGCCTGAGCTTGAAGCCGCCCTTCACCGAACCGCGCGCGTACTCGGGCGAGAGCGCAATCGAGCGCACCAGCGGACGCAGTCTGAAGCCACCCTCGACAAAAGTTTTCACGTGCTCCGGATCGGCCTTGTCGAGCCCGAGCATCCAGAAGTCAACGCGCTTGACGAACGCCTCCACGAAGTCGCGCCTCCACTCGCCCAGCATGCGGTCCGCGAATTCGCCGCGCCTGTCGCGTCCCTCTATCTGGACGATCTCCTCCTTCCACTCGCGCGTGTTCTTGATGCGCACGCCCGAAAAGTAGTCTGCGAGCTCCTTCTTCCGCGCATCGGGAACATCCTTCCACTCCCATCCGAGGAATGTGAGCGCGGCGACCTCGGCGTAGCCGTCGCTCGTGCGGCGCGCAGTGGCGCGGATGAAGTTCGCCTCGGCGTCGCGGAAGTCGCTTCCCGTGGCCGTCACAAGGGCGCGCGCAAAACGGTCCCATCTCTCGTCGCGCTTCACGAAGTCGCGGACGCGGCGGTGGTAGACGTAAACGGCGTTGGGCCATAGGTTGATTGGAAACTCGCTCTTCACGCGAAGGATATCGCAGAAGCGCATTGACCAGTAGTCGGCGAACGAATCGGCCACAAGCAGCTTATCCACGAGCGCCTTGACGTCAGGATTCGCGGCGAACGCCATCGCCTCATCCTTCGTGGGGATGCGTCCGGCAAGGTCAATGTATATGCGCCTGCACATCACGGAAGGCGTGGCGCGGCCGTCGGCCGTCTCGTAGAGCGGCGGCTCTGGCGGAAGCGGCACGGACTTAGGCTTCTTGGGCTGCGGCTTCGCGGCGCCCTTTGGCGCCTTCTTCGCATTGCCATTCGGAACGTCAAGCGCCGCAGCTGCCGTTCCTGCGAACGCCGCCGTGCCGCCGATGAATCCGCGTCTACTTATTTTCATATGCATCTCCTTCGTGGTTATGCTGCCGTCGGTTTCCCTTCGACAAAGTAGATTATAGCATATTTGAGTGCCTAGTGCCTAGTGAGTAGTGCCTAGCAGAAATCCAGCACTTGATCGCGGTAGCGCGTTCACCGAAAACTTATCGGGCTATGCGCGCGGCTGCCTGGCACGCCGGACCGAGCGTCAGCTCGTAGAAGCCGTTTACGACCTTTCCGGTTCCGGGCCTGCGCACGTAGCGGCAGCCGCTTTCGAGACCGCCAGGCACGAGCGTCTCCTCCGCGACGATCTGGCCGCGTCCGCCCGTCGGGATTCGGAACGTGCATGGCTTCTCAGGGGAGAAGTTGTAGAACGTCATGTAGCGCGAACCGTCGTCATGATCCGTCGCGAACGCGTCGGCCGGCAGGTCTACGATCGGCGCGGGAACTCCGCCCACATGCCCCTTCCAGAGGCGCATCGCCTCGCCAATCGACGTGACGTGGCTCTCGAACGGACTCACTGTGATCGCCTGCTCGTTGATCGGCTGGAAGTAGCAGACGTACCTAAGGCCCCACGCCTCCCAGTTGCGCATCATGAAGCCGAGCATCTTCGCGGCGTAGAGGCCTTCCACGATCGCCTCCTTGCGGTACCACATGTACCAGATGTTCCATTCGTCGTAGGAGATGCCAATGTTCCAGGGAAGGCGCGAGCGGAAGTTCGTCAGCGCAGCCTCGGCACGTTCTGCGCTCTTCGACACGACGTCGAAAAGGTTCGCCGTGCTTTCGGGCGTCGTGTAGTCGAAAAGACAGCCGTCCCACGCGTCGTAGCGGTGGTAGGAGATCACGGGCGCCACGGCGTTGAGCGCCTTTGCGCTGTTCTCGATCCAGTCTTCGCCGCCGCCCGGGTACGGACCCGATGCCGTGATCTCGAGCGTGGGATCGACCTTGAGCATCGCCTCGGCATGCGGACGCACCATGTCCGTATAGCCCTTCGCGCCCTTGGGGCCCTCCATGTGCCCGTAGCCCATCTCGTTGCCGAGCGACCACAGCTTCACGCGGCCCTTGCAAGCCTTCACCCAGTCGGCGGAGTCCTGCGGACTCTCCCACGCCGCGTTGAGCGTGAAGAACGGCCTTGCGCCGATTCGCTCGCAGAGCGCGAGGATGTCCTCCATGCCGATGTCGTTCTGGTCGTAGCCGAGGCCATGCGGCTGCGACTCGATCTCCGTGTAGCTCTGGAGCGGCGCGCGCTCGTCGGGATCAGGGATGAGCCCGTCGCGCCAGCGGTACTCGCCCGCGAAGTTGCCGCCCGGCCAGCGGACGATGGATGTTCCGATTTCGCGCAGGTGCTCGATCACGTCCGCGCGCATCCCGCGGAAGTTGTCCGCCGGCATCACCGACACCGCGCCAACTACTGCGTACTTCTTCCCCTTCACGCCGACTGAGATTTCCGCCGTGACGTCCTTCTCCACCGCGAATTCGAACGCAATGCGCTTCCAGTCGCTGCGGCTCTTCGCGTTCATCGTGAACTCGCGTTCTGCGAGAACCCTTCCGTTCGCGGAAACGCGCAGCACGACTGGCGTATCGACGGGATGGAGCGTGCTCACCACGGCCCTGAAGTTGTGCGCCACTCTTCCGCGTAGTCCGATTCCACCCTGGCGGATTCCCGCCTCGCCGTTTTCGTCGAGGCATCCAATCACCTGCGACCCGCGTTCGTTCCAGCGCGGCATCCGGCTGCGCGCCGCGTGGCGCGTCACGCTCAGGCCCTGGGCCTGGTGGTAGAACGACTTCGTGGAACCGTAAGGCTCCCAGAGCATGGCAACGCCTTGACGGGACGGCTTGCCGGCGAACTTGCGGTTGCGGACAAGCTGCGCGGAAAGTCCGCCCTGAAGCGCCGAGCGCGTGTGCTCGATGTTCTGCCCGAAGATGAACGCGGGAATCGGCTTCAAGGCGCGATCCGTCGAAACCGACACCTTCGCCGGCAGAGCGTCCGGCCCGGCCTGGACGTTCGCGGCAAGCTGCTCGTCCGTGAGCGCGCCCTTCCACACGCGCACCTCGTCGTATTCCGCGCCCGCGTCGCCGTCGCATGCGTACTGCGAGCCGCCGAGGAGGAATCGCGGATTGACAAGGGACGCCAGCGTCCAGCCGCTGTACACCTGGCGGTGCTCGCGCTCGATCTTGCCGGTCTTCGCGTCGCGGCGCATCGCGCGCATCGTCGTGGAGCCGTTTCCGTTGTTCACGAACGTCACGGAGATGTGGCACGGCGTGTCTTTCTTGTACGGACACAGCATCTTGAAGGCGGAATGCTTCTCCCCTTTGCAGCACATCTCGATGCTGTCTGTGTCGGGCTTCGCGGATTCGCTCCACGCCATCGTGAAGTAGTTCTTGTCGTCAGAGCCGTAGTCGAAGATACGCGCCCAGAAATGGACTGACCGGAGAGTCGCCCATATTTCAATCGTGACGTTGGCGCCATCCGCCGGCAGCAGGTTCGTCCCGAGGTCGAGATGCCCCGCTTCATGCTTGCCGCCGGGCAGGACGAGCGCCGTCGCGGAAAGGTTTGCCTTGCCGATGCTCTTCGCCTCCACGCCTGTCACGGAATCCTTGACGTTCCCATTGAAACTCCACCGGTGCGCCAGCACATCCGACGTCGCAACGTCAGGGGCGCCGAACGCCGCTCCCGCCGCGACAATGCCCATCACAAGCAGCATCTTGACGCAGCTGGACGCTCTTCCATGCATCATTTCGTGTCTCATTTTCAATGCCTTTCGATTTGCCTTATTCTTGAAGCCCTCTCCACAACTAAGAATGCGCCAGTTTATCTTGGCGGACCCTGCACGCCTGTGCGCCTGTTTGTGCGCTGCGGGCGCTTGGGCATGAAAGGATTGGAGGATTGCTCCCCGGGCGGACCCATTGTTGGCATTGCCATCACACCAAGCACAACCTCCTTGCCTTCGAGATTCTCCTTCGTCTTGATCTCCGTGTACGTGCCGTCGCTGAGGCCCGTCTCGACCATGATCTTCTTAGGTTCGCCGTCGTCGCCAAGCAGATAAAGGGATCTGCGTCCGTCGCGAGGACCGGCCGCCGGCTTGGGCGGGAACGGTCCGTCAGGCCCCTGCCGATGCTCATCGGCTGGACGATACCGAAACGCCGCAGACACTGCGGCCAGCACGCCCTTCGCCTCGGCGATGTGAACAGAAATGTTGGCCGTCATGCCCGGGAACAACTTGTCGCCCGGATTCTCCGCCTCGATGATCACCGGGTATGTGACAACGCTAGACGTGGTGGTGGATGCCATGCGCACCTGCGTGACCTCGCCGGTGAATGTAAGCCCGGGATAGGAGTCGACCGTGAACGACACCTTCTGGCCGTCCTTCACGCTGCCGATGTCCGCCTCGGGCACAGTGGCCTCAACCTGGATGCGCTTGAGGTCGGTGGCGATCTTGAAAATCGGCACTGCGTTCATCGAAGAGACCACCGTCTGGCCTTCGTCTACGGACCTTTCAAGCACGATTCCGTTCACGGGCGAGATGATCGTGCAGTAGTCGAGGTTGGCCTTCGCCTGCGTGACGCTCGCCTGGCTGCGCTCCACGCTCGCGCGCGCGGCGGCGAGCGAGGCGATGGCCGTGTCGCGCGCCTCGAGGGCGTTGTCGTAGTCGGCAACGGGAGCCATGTCCTTCTTCACAAGCTCCTCCTTGCGCTTGAGAGTCTTCTCGGCGAGCACAAGCTGCGCCTCGCACTTCTTGACGTTGGCCTCGTTGGAGTGGAGTTCGCCGAGTGAGCTCTTGTAGTTGGCCTCGTAGACCTGCGGATCGATGAGCGCCACCACCTGACGGTTAGTCACCACGGAGTTGTAGTCCACGAAGAGCTTCACGATGCGCCCGTTCACCTGCGCGCCCACCTCGACCTTCTTGATAGGCTGCACGGTGCCGGTTGCCTCGACGGTGCGCGCCACGTCGGTTCGCACGAGCTTGGCCGTGCGGTAGTTCACCACTGAGGCCTGCTCCTTCTTCGACTCCATGTAGCGGTATATGCCATATCCGGCGCCGCCGAGAACGGCGAGCCACACGAGCAGCTTCACGATGAATTTAACGATCTTCATTTTGCGAGGTCCTCAATTGACACTGGGTGAACGGCGGGCGCAGAAGCGGGCCAGGGGTCGAGCCCCGTGAGGCGCACAAGCGCCGCCTCGGCCATCTCGGCCGCATAGAACGCCTTGACGCGGGTGCCAAGCGCGCTAGCGAGCGTGCCAGCGGCGTCCGTGAAATCAAGACGCGACGCATCGCCCACGCGGTACTGCATCATGACGTTCTCGAAGTTTTCCCGCGCCTGCGCCACCTCTACACGCGCCGTGTCGAGCGACTGCCTTGCGTTGTCGCGCGTGGCCGCGGCCACGGCGAGGTCACACGAAAGCTTCTGCTCGCCAGCCTCCACCGCAGTGCGGGCGCTCTTCATCGCCACCACCGCAGCGTCAACGGCAGTCTGCTTGCGGAATCCATCAATCACGGACTGAACTCCGCGGAAACCCCAGCTCCAGTTCCAGGCTGGGTCAACGAACGAAAACGCCGAAGATAGAGTCACTTTCGGCATAAGATCCGCAACGGCATAGTCGACGTCGGCCATCGCCGCGCGAAGCTGCGCACGCAGCACCATGAGGGACGGCGAATTGGTGCGCGCGATCTGCAGTGCCTCTGCCGCGTTGTACGTCGTCGCGGGAAGGCCGCCAATCATCTCCTCGAGCGAGTTGGTGGCAATGCCGATCACATCCTCGTGCGCGGCCCGGTCGTTCTCCAGCCCCAGC
>JAFUDL010000105.1 GCA_017459225.1 Kiritimatiellia bacterium | reverse complement strand
TCGATGTTGCTTGCTAGGAGGCTATGATGAAACTCCAACCCCCCCCTCAAACTTGGCAAAACATTCAAAATTCACGCAAAAACACAAACATCCCGCAACTGTCGCCGCGGTTTTCCAATTCTGCCATGTGTATTGCATTGATTTTTTAGTAGGCATGTCCTAAAAAGCCTTGAAAAGTATTATGATTATAACATAACCCACCCGCAGAAGCAACTCCCTGCAACATGAAACATGAATTTCATTTCGGGAGCTTGAGGTAGTCGGAAAGCGCATCGGTGATCTTGCGCATGGCGCCCTCGAACTCGCCTCTGCGGGACGACGCCTCGGCGCGCTCGATCGTCTTGTCGCCGCGCTTCAGCTCAACCGCGATCCTGCCGCCCTTGCGCTCGACGGAGATCGATATAACGTCCTGCGGATCGTCCTGCTCGTCGGGGGACTCGTCGGGCTTCTTCTCCGCGCCTTTCGCCTGCTCCTCCTCAGGCTTGTTCATCTCCTCAAGGATGACCTTTGCGAGAAGCTCTATCTTGCGCTTCACGCTGGGGAACAGCTCCCTGTGCTGATCGGCGGCGTTGGCGGGCCTGTCCGCCTCGTTCGGCCACAGCGTGGAGAGCCGCGTCCATTCCCACTCGTTCTCCGTGGCGCGCGTCAGAAGCGCGACTACGGCCTTGAGGTCCGGCGAACGCGTCCAGAACGCGTCCTTGCGCTTGCGCGACTCCTCTAGCACCGTCTTGTGGCATCGCTCGACTATGGCGTTCTGCGCGGCGATCGCGGCGCGCGCAACGTCGAACGCAGCGGCCACCTTGTCGTCCGCGCGCCTTGCGGCCTCTTCGAGAACGGGCTTCCCCTTCGCGGCGCCTGCGAGCGGCTCCATGCCCTTCTCGCGCCTCCAGTTGCGCACCGCAGCCTTGTAGTCGCTGCGCGCGGCGGTCTCGTCCGCAAGCTCGGGGTCTGGATGCCAGGTGCCGTCTTCAAGAGCGGGCCACGTCTCGGCGGTCTGGCGAACTGCGGCCTCCGCGCGCGCCCTGCGCCACTTCGGCAGCACGTCCTTCTGCAGCCGCTGCTCCACGGACTTCTTTATCTGCGCGGCGTCAGCATGCTTCTCCACATAGGCGCGGAACTCCTCGCGCTCCTGCGCGGGTGCCTCGGCGCTTGCCGCCGCCAGCGCGCCCGAGAGAATCTCCGCCGAGTATTTCGCGCGGAAAAGCGCCTCGCTCGCGCCGGACTTCACATGCGCCGACGGATTCTCCGCAATCGTCTTGACAACGGAGTCCACGTCGACCTTCGTCTCGTATGCGTCGATCCGCCGCTCCACCCTTCCAAGCGCGCGGCGTTCCACTGCCGCATCCACCGAGCGCGCGAACGTGCCCTCGAAGACTCCCCATTCCTTCGCAGGATCGGACGCCTTCGCGCGGCGGTCGTTGACGTTGTCCTCTAGCCGCGCGCGAAGGTCGCGCCTCAGGGCGGACGGCG
The DNA here is from genome assembly GCA_017459225.1 of Kiritimatiellia bacterium. GTDB lineage: Bacteria > Verrucomicrobiota > Kiritimatiellia > RFP12 > UBA1067 > RUG572. The sequence continues at coordinate 4,028 of JAFUDL010000105.1, read as the reverse complement.
CATACGCCTCGCACCTGGCGCGCATCAGATACTCCGCCTGGCGCTTCTGTTCGCGGCGCGCGTCGGCGATGACGGGATCCACCATCCTCTCGCTCACGAACTGCCTGTTCTCCTCGAAGACGGGCGTCTTCTGCTCCTTGAGTATCCTCTCGACCATCATCGCGCGGATCCTGACGTCGTCCATGGAGTCGAAGTCGCGCTCGGCTGGACGCGTTGACGTGACGAGTCCCTTCGCCTGCTTCTCCACCGCGGAGCGTCTCTCGCTCTCAAACGATTTCGCGTAATGCCTCTCTTCGACATCTTTAACGTTGAGGCGCAAAAGTACACCCCCTTCTGCGTCTCTGCCACTCTGCGCAGAAGAATCACCCTGCCCAGGCCTAATCCCTAGCCGCTCGTCTATGGCCTTCGCCTTCGCGGCAAAGGCAGCCCTGGCCTCGCGTTCGAATATCTCCCTGCACAGCGTCTGCGCGGCGGGCGCATTCTGGAACCTTCCCGGATCCGCAAGCATCGCCCTCTCAAGCGCACCTGCCGGCGGACCTTTCTCCACGATCTCCTCTGCAGCCCGCCTGAGCGCAATCGCGCGCGCTCCTTCGCGCGCCACGGCGTCGAACTCCGCGTTGCCCGACGAAAGCGCCGCGGCAAGCAATATGGCACACGTCATCATGGCATCACCTCCGCGCCCGTCGCCTCTGATACGAGCTTCAGCGATTTTGATCTCAATGCGTCGGCGAGCTCGCCGGGATCGGATATGCCGCCCAGCGCGGACGGATTCTCGATCCACTGCCGCTGCAGCCGCGCGGCGAGCGCGCGCTGCACTCCGCGCGCGTCCAGCCTCACTTCCTCCACTGCTCGCGACACTTCTCCCTCAAGCCACCTGCTCTCGTCCGCGGAGAGATCCCCGTCGGTCAGCTTCGCCTCCGCTAGAACGCCGCTCTTCCATTCTGCCGCCAGCGCGGGAACGTTCGAGTAGTCCCTGAACGCGGCCGCCGAGCCCGACGAGAACGCGGCCTTTGCGGCAGGCGCGAGGTCGATCCTTCCGCCCTTCACATGTTCGTCGGCGTCGAACGTGCGGCGTCCGTCAGTGCCCTGCGTCATCAGCGCGTTGAGCCCATACTTCACGCGATGCTCCTCGGTCACCTTCTCGATGGCAAGCACCAGCTTCTGACGGTTCAGCTCCATCACCTGCTCGGCCTGCTTCTTCTTCGACGCGTCCACGAAGATGAAATAGGCGATCATGAACACCATGAGAAGAGCGAACACGACCTGGAGGAGGAGGCCCTGAAGGTCGTCCGTGGTGGCGCGGTCTGACGACGTCTCTGCGCCCGCGAGCCTGCTCAATGCCCGTCTATCGGAGTCCGTCATCCTATCACCGCCTCGGCGACCTTCTTCAGCTTCGACTCCGCGTTCTCCGCGCGGCGCTCCAGTTCTTCGATGCGGCGGCGGAAGAACTCCACGTATTCCTTCTGCCGCGCGTCGAAGTCGCGCTCGTACGCCACATGGCGCCTCTCGAACTCCGCCTCGAACTCCGCAAGGCGACGGCTGAGCGACTCGTCGAATTCCGCATGGCGGCGGGCGGAAGTCTCCTCGAACTCCTTCTGCCGCTTCGTGAACGCCGCCTCGTACTCCGCCTGGCGGCGGTCGAACGCGTCAGACGCCGCGCCAAGCCGCTCCACAAGACGATCCACCGCGCCGGCGAGGTCTCCTTCGTCGGTCTCCGCAAGGCCGGACTTCTCGAGGAGACGCGTGAAGAACGGCCTGACGAGCGGACGATCCACCAGAAACACCCAGACCACCGCCATGAGCGTGGAGAAGAGCGCGGTGTGCAGGCACTGCATCAGATCCGCCATCGACACGGTGTCGAGCCTGAAGTAGCCGATCACGATGATGCCCCACAGCGTGCCGAATAGGCCCAGCGCCACGTTGAGCTGGTCGGAGCCCTTGAAGAACGGGAAGTCGCCCGCGCGCATCCTGCGCCCCGCCGCCATGCGGGCGAGCGCCACTGTCATGCAAAGGAAGCCGAGAGTTGGAATGAACGTTGTCACGGCGGAGTAGTCGACCGCAGACCACGCGAGCCAGGGTATGAACCCCGGCATCTTGGCGGCAACGGACGACGAATCGCCGCCCGAGGCGAGAAACGCCGTCCACCACTGGACGATCGCCGCCACGTTGTTGACGAACGCAAGCGCGCAGAACGCAGTCGCGGCCGCGCACGCAACGAGAAGTGTCTTAGTTCTCATGCACGATATTATAGCAAATCTTTGCCGATGTCGCGCGCCTACACGGCGAATTCGGCGCTTATTGCGCGCCCCTTCAGCCCGAAGCACTCAATCGGCCTCACTTCGAAGCGGTAGCGTCCCTTCATCGGCAGATCCGCAGCCGCGATCATGCAGCGGCCCGGCGCGCCGTCCTTCGCCTCGGGCATATGGAAGTCTTGCGCGAACACGCGCCGCTGCAGCTGCACAAGATCCACGTCGTCTTCAATGAGAACGGCAGTCACCTCGTACTCGAACACGCGGCACTTCCCGCGCGTCTGCGCGGCCGGGAAAGTAATCTCTAAGAGCCGGCCCTTCTTCGCGTCCTTCGTCTCAGTCACCTTCGGCACTGCGCCATCGACAAATTCCGGAGCGGTGCGTCTCCTGGCGTGCGCGGCGTACGCGAACGGCTTGGACTCGGCGCACGGCAGAGGCAGCACCCAGTCGTCGCCGAGGGAACGCCCCGTCACGAACTCGCGGCGTTCTATCGCGATATGATCCGCAAAAACCGACACGAGCATCCCCTGGCGTCCGTTGGACGTTGGGACGTTGGGCATCAGGTGCCTGCGCCCTTCGCCCTTGTAGCCATAGCCGTTGCCCGGCATGTTCTCGCGAAGGGCGTAGTCGGTGGAGGAGTATTTGAGCGACGAAGTGTTGATGGAGGTGAACGCGCCCTGCCACACAGTGCGCTCGTCGGTGAGCGTGTAGTGGCTGTGGCCCGAAAAGGCGACGGCGTTTGGGAACGGACTGAGGGCGCGCGTGGAGCGTCCGTCGTCGTGTCCCCACGCCCACGAGCCGAAGCAGGTGTTCTTCGGATGCGCATGCTGCGTGTAGAAGAACGGCAGCGAGGGAACTATCTCCTTGCCGTGTGCCTTCATGAACTCCTCGATGCGTATGTCGCCCCAGTGTGCGCCGATGAACGTGAAGCCCTTCACGCGCTTCATCCAGATTGGCTCGTACTTCTCGTGGAACAGCTCCTCCCACACGCGGGCGCGATTGTTCTCGAATCCGAGGGCGTCGGTCTTCTGCAGCTCGGGATTGGCCCTGTAGCGTTCGGCGTTGGGCTTCCAGCGCCAGCCGTCCATGTCGTGGTTGCCGTAGACGAACAGCTGCACGACGGGGCGTCCATCCGGGGCCTTGCCGCCGGGGAATATCCTGTACCAGCTGTCGGCGCAGATCTTCAGCTCGGCCGCCCTTCCGGTGTCCGCAATGTCGCCGGCAATCAACACGCCGTCAGCGCCGTTGTCCCTGAAATACTCAAGCGCCTTCAGGAAGGTCGCCTCGTCTCCGGGATTCTTCAGATGCACGTCGCTCAGCACGCCGAACTTCAGTCGAGCGCCAGGCGCCCCCGCACCGGACGCATTTGCGAAGGCGCGCGGAAAAGCCGCCGCGGCACCCATCGCGCCCATCGCCTTTAAGAATCCGCCTCTTGTGATCTTGCAGTCAGCTCTCATTTCGTCTCCAATCGCATTTTCCTTTCAGCGCAGCACGGCGCGGGCAGAGGCAAGGCCATCTGCGGAAACTGTCAGCGTGAGTTCGCCCGGGCCGTCGCGGCGAATCACCGCCATGGCCTTGCCGAAGAAGAGCGGATGAGAGGCCGTCTCGGTAAAGGCCTCGAACTCGTGCGGATTCCCGTTGCCAACGCCGAGTATCTTGCCGGGGCCATCCAGCTTGAAGTTCACGCGGTTCATCGCAAGGGGATTACGTACTCCCTTTGCGTCAAGCACATCCACCTGCACCCACACTAGGTCACCTGGATCGTCCGTCAGCTTCGGC
>JAFUDL010000005.1 GCA_017459225.1 Kiritimatiellia bacterium | reverse complement strand
TGCGCCGTGCGCCTCTACGACGACGCGAACGACCCGATGTGCCCGGGCGGCGATGGAACGCCGCAGGGCGTGACGCGCGTGGAGACCTCGTGGGACAGGGGCGGATTCAGGCCCGGCGGGTACAACGAGGCGACCGTGCGCGGCATCGTCGCGGCCATGCGCGACGCCGCGGACGCGACCGGAGCGGCGTGGGCGGTCAAGACAGACTGCGACGCCGCGCTCAACTCGCTGGCGTATCTCGATGCGCTCGACCCCGCCGCGACGGGCGAGTTCGGCAACGAGGGCGCAAAGGGCTTCTCGATGGGCGGTCTCCAGGCCTTCTCGGCGCAGTGCCTTGAGCGCATGGACGCGCTTCTCGGCGACCGCAAGGCCCAGGCGCAGCTCGTGCTGCTCGACAGGCCGGAGGCGCAGTCGCTCTCGAAGCTGGCGGAGCTGACGCGCATGAGGCGCGTCCTCGTGCCGAGGGACGGCGCGGCGGGCTGCGGCTGGCGGCACAGCCGCCACGGGTTCTTCGACGCGACGCCCGCGCAGATGGACGAGCTGATGAAGTGCATGAGCGTGTTCTTCAAGCCGACGGTTCCTGACGGCGCGCCGGCGGATCGCGTAGAGGCGACGTACGCCGCCGCGCTCCGGCGCATGACGGCCTACGTGGACGCGCTCCTCGAGCGCGGCGACGCGATGGCCCCCAAGCCGCCGCCGCGCAGGTGGACGCCGCTCAGCATCAAGCGCGCGTGCGGCGACCGCTGGCCGACGGTCAAGAGCGCGCTCGTCGCGGCGGACATCTACGAGGACTTCGTCATGGCGCGGGAGCTGCGAGAGGACGATGCGGCGTTCGCGCGGGGGTATGCGTGGGCGGTTAGCCAGTACGGCGCGCAGACGGTGGACGCGGTTCTTGCCGCCGCGCAGATGTGACAGTTTGCGCGGGTTGTGCCTATTCCCAGACGGACCTCCCGCGTTTTTCCCATCTCGGCTAGAATCTCCCCATCCGGCGGCCTGATTTTCCCAACCCTCAAACGCCGTTCAAAACCCTCTCCAATCCCGTTTAATCCAGCCTCAATCCCGCCTTTTCCCGTTTCCCAACCCCCACCCGATTATTCACTATCGCTCTACCTTGAAGCCATCGGCATCTCGATAAAATGGGGACTCCTTCTCACCGCTCCCGCGCTTCTGCTTGGCCGACGCGCCAGAATTCCGTATCTCGTTCTGTGGCCGTATCTTGCGCTGATCGAGACAGTGGAGGCCGTGGCGCGCTTCGCCTACGGCATGTCGCTGGACGGAGACTGGCTGATGATCGTCTGCGCCAGCTCCGCCAGCGAGATGCGCGAGTTCTTCGGGCAGTTCAGCTGGCCAGGCATTGCGATCACTGCCGTATGCCTCGCTGCGGCTACGTTCGCAGGGCTCGCGTTCTTCCACCGCCGCCAATATCCCGCGACGTCGAAGTTCTCCATTGGAATGGGCGCGCTGCTCTGCACGCCATTCGTGCTCTTCAACCTGATCCTGTCGTCCCCCATCTGCGCCGGGAACGAAATGATGTTCACATTCCTTCCGCTCGACACCATACACAACTACGCGCTGTATTCCGACATCGCACGAACGGTGCACTCTCCGCGCCTCCCTCCGGCCGAGACGGCCAGCAAGGAGCGGATCGACGAGACGCTCGGCGTTATTGCGATAGGCGAATCCGCCACGCGCTCGCATTGGCATCTCTACGGCTACGAACGCCCAACCACACCGATGATGGACTCGCTGCGCGGCGAACTTGTGGTTTTCAAGGACGTCCGCGCAGTCCATTCAACCACCGGAAAATCGCTGCGCGACGTCTTCACGGAGGCCTCGCGCGACAACCCAGACGAAACACGCTCCACGTTCTCCCAGCAGTGCGCCGCCGCAGGCTATCGCTGCGAACTCTTCTCGGCGCAGTCCAGGTGGGGACGCTGGGAAGGCGTGGAGACGATGCTCTTCGCCGGATGCGCCGTGAAGCACTACCTGGCCGAGCAGAAGCGCTCCTCCCGACGCGTGTTCGACGATGCGCTCGTCAAGCCCGTGGCAGAGTCCATTCAGTCCAACGCACCGCCCGGCAAGATCGTATTTCTCCACCTCATGGGCTCGCATGCGCCACCCGGCCGTCGATACCCATCTGGCCGTTCCGTATATCCGCGCCACGAAGGCGACATTCCGCCCGGCGTGGCGGATTCCAGTTCGATCAAGGCAATAAGGGCAAACCACTACGACAACTCCATCGCGTACACGGACTTCGTCCTCGGCGAGCTGCTGGACATGATGAAGTCGCTCAAGCGTCCGTCGTTCTTCGTCTACTTCTCGGACCATGGCGAAACGCCGCTCGCGCCCCATTGGCGGGATGCGTCGTCACCGGACATCTTCGCGGTTCCGATGATCGTGTGGCTATCGCCGGAATACCGCGCGCGCAATCCTGAGGTCGCCTCGGCCATCGAGTCCATCGCCGCGAAGCCCGTCTGCCTGGACGAGCTTATGCGCGTCTTCCGCATTCTCGCGCTGCTCGACCCGGCGTCACTTCTTGGGAAGCATTGACGATATGCGCTCGGCGATGCGCCATGGGCAGATGGCGAGCAGCCAGCTCGCGAAGCGCATCGGCCAAGGGAAGGCGATCAGCCCAACGTTGCGGTCCACGCGG
>JAFUDL010000104.1 GCA_017459225.1 Kiritimatiellia bacterium | reverse complement strand
TGTCTCAACGGTCAAAGTCATTGATGCTGCGAATGCTGCAGGACTGCGGATGTATTTTGCGACAGCGGCAAATTGCTCTACGGTGATGTCAAGTTTGACAGGATACGCGAATGCTCTCAAGACGAGCATCCAGGGGCAGGTGACTTCTGGCGGTTCGGCTCTGTTGCCGCAGTCGGGCAATGTGAGCGTCAACGGGTGGACAGGCTATGGCTATGCGATGCAGGACCATGTGAACAATGTTGCCGGTATGTTTATCGGAGGTGGGATGAACGGAGGCTACTGCACGGTCAACGCCCCTCCGGACGCCCTGGAGTACTTCAACGGGACTCTGCCCGTGGTGACGGCGGACGCCTCGGTGAACCAGACCATAAGTGCCGATCCCGTGGCCATGCCGGACGGAGCCTATTATGACGTGGCGACGGACATCTCGCTTCCGGGCGGGACATCTCTGAATTGGACTCGGCACTACGACTCGCGCCAACGCCGACGTTCGGGTGATTTGGGATTCGGATGGTGCCACAGTTTCGAGGCGTCCGTCGCCGAGGTGTCTGATCCCGACGCCTTCTTCGGCGGCGGATCTGTGGATTCCGCGCTTCCGACGGTTGTCGCACAGATGGTGATCGACGATATGATCGACGGCCAGTGGGGAACATGCACCGCCGGTCAGATGGCGCGCAGATGGACTCTGGCCGCGATGACAGCGCAGTGGTGGACCGAGCGTACGACCGGTGCATCCGTGGTGGTCACGCTTGGCGCGCGCGGCCTCCACTTCTCGCGGCGCGCGGATGGGACTTTCGCTCCTTCCCCTGGAGTGACGGCTTCGCTTGTCCGCACGGCAAATGGGAGATATGTCCTTTCCGAACGGAATGGAAGCGTTTATGCGTTCAACTCAGCCGGGCGGTTGACGACAATAACGGATTCATCAGGAAACATCACGACGTTGACGTATTCGTCGGATCGGCTTGTTCGGATTGCGAATGCCTTTGGCTCCTATTTCGCAATCAGTTGGCAGAATGGGCGTGTGTCTGGCGTGACGGACTCAGCCGGGCGTCATGTGTCATACTCCTATGATTCCGCAGGAAGGCTCTCTTCTGTGGTCGATGTGCGAGGAAAGACCACATCGTACTCCTATGACGCGACGACGTCCGCCCTCGCCACGAAGACTGACCCACTCGGTAACATCATGGTCGAAAACAGGTACAACTCGCTCGGACAGGTCACGAACCAAGTTTCCGACGCTGGGGGAGAGTGGAACTTCGGATACTGCGGCGGAGACTCGGCGTGGGACGAGGCCCCCGACGGCGGCAGACGCGAGCAGGCGTTCGACGCGGAAGGACGAATGGTGCGCGACAAGGAGCGCGTCAACGGCTGGACGCGCTACGTGCACGACGGGCACGGACACGTCGTTAGCTCAACTAACAAGTTTGGACGAGTGGAAACGTACAGTTATGGCGAGAACGACCTCCTTCTTTCGTCCGGCGTCAACGTCGCGGATCATGAGACGGGATTTGCGCACGACGCGCAACTTCGCGTCTCGGAGGTCACGAACGCCGTTGGCGGCGTCACGCGCTATTCTTACGACAGCCACCACCTCGTTGTGCGGACCGACATGCCGGACGGTTCGTATGTTATGAACGAGCGGACTTCCAGAGGGCTTCTTTCCGCACGCACGGAGCATGCGCCGGGAGGCGATGCGATGCGCAGGACCGAATGGCAATACGCCGCCGCGTCGGGGTTGCCCGTGGCTAAGACAATATTTGGCACGGGGCTTCCGGCAGAAGGCGTCTCGGAGTCGTATGTGTACGACACTGCGCGTAGGATGACTTCGAAGACGGACGCGAACGGGAATGTGACGTCGTTCACTTATGACAATGCGGGCAATGTCCTCACGAAAACTGCTCCCGACGGGACGGTGACGTCGTACTTTTACGACAACGCGGGGCGGATGACGTCGTCCACCGACGCCCTGGGGCGGACGACGACGTTCGTATGGACTCCGTCCGGCAGACTGGCGTCCACCATAGGGCCAGACGGGATATTGACGACGAACCTGTACGACGAGAATGACCGTCTGGTCTCTGCCACGGACGCGCGTGGTACGACCACAACATTTGAATACGATGCTTCGGGGAGGCTTCTGCGCAGAATCGACCCTACGGGGACGTCGGCATTGACCTATAACTCAGGCGGGCTTCTTGGTTCAGCGACGAACAAAATGGGTGGGGTGACTTTGACATGTTACGACAATGCTTACAATCCGGTGGTGGTGTCCAATGCGACCGGCAGAATTCTGTGTACGTGGTACGATGCGCTGGACCGCGCCGTCATGACCTCCAACTCCATAGGGAGGGTACGCGGCTTCCAATACGATCTGCTCGGAAGGAGAACTGCCACGATGCGCCATTCCGGCGCGAGGGAGGCATCAGTCTATGACGCGCTCGGTAATCGCATTGCCGTCACCAACGCCGAGGGCCGGGCGTTCATAATGGTCCACGACGCACTCGGACGCATGACTTCGGCCACCAACGCGGCGGGCGAATGCGTGTTCGCCGCCGCATACGACGGCGTGGGCAATGTCGTTTCGCGCACCGACGGCGCTGGGCGCACTACCTCTTTTGCCTACGATCCGTGCGACCGGCTTGTCGCGCGCACGACGGCCGATGGAACGGAGACGTTCTCGTACGATCTCGTCGGGAATCTCCTCTCTGCCTCGAACGGCGTCGCCGAGGAGACGTTCGCGTATGACCTGCGCGACAGGCTGACGAACGCGGTGACGGAAGTCGGCGGAGTGGCCTTCGCGAACGCATGGCAGCGCGACGCCGGAGGGCTCGTGACGAACGTCGTGTATGCGGACGGCAAGAGCGTGGCGCGCGAATACGACGCGGCCGGGCGGCTCGTCGCGGTGCGCGACTGGCTGGGGCACGAGTGGACGTTCTCGTGGAACGGGCTTGGTCTCCAGACGGGCGGGACGTCGCCGGACGGAACCGTACACTCGTTCTCATACGACGAATACGGGAATCTCACCGCATGGAGCGTCGGCGGAATCGCCGGCCGGACGATTCTGCGCGACGTGGAAGGGCGTCGCCTGAGGGACACCGTGACGGTTGGGCCGATGCCATCGGCGCGCCTCCGCCGGATTGCCGAAAACTCGTTCGACACGGCGGACAGGCTCGTGTCGGCAACGGCTGCATACGACGGCTCGCGTCATGCTGTACGGGAGACGTTCCGCTACGACGGATGCGGCGCAATGACGAACGTGACGAGCGATGGCGAGACCGTGTTCTTGGCGGCATATGACGCGCACGGCCGCCTTGTGTCTCTCTCCGCCGGTGGAACGGGTGTCCCGCCCGTTGAATCCGCCTTTTCCTACGACGCACTCGGCAACCGCGTTCACATTGGTGAACGCATCTTCATCCCAGACCACTCCGACCCGTTGAAGCGTCCGCTGATCGAGTGCGAAGCGGACGGCACTCCTCTGCGCTACTACATCTGGGGACCAGGCCGTCTTCTCGGCTTCATCGACGCCGGTAGGGCGGGCGGCCCTCTGCCCGACGATGTCCTCACGGTTGCGCACTCCGACGAGCAGGGCAGCGTGATTGCGCTCACGGACGAGACTGGCGAACTGCTGCATCGCGCGAGCTACAGCCCGCACGGCGAGGACTGGGGCTCGTCCGGCGACAACCCAACTTCCTTCGCCTGGCTCGGCGGCTGCGGCGTGATACGTCTGGGAGGGACGGCCTCCGTGCCGTCCACGTTCGGGCAGCTGTACTTGACGCGCCATCGGCTCTACTCGCCCGTCCTGCGGCGGTTCCTCTCAGCCGATCCGCTGGGCATCGACGGTGGCCTCAACCTCTACGCCTACGCCAACGGCGATCCTCTCGCCTACATCGACCCCCTCGGCCTCTGTGCGACGGGAGGCTCGTTGCCTGGGTTCTTCGATGCTATTGGCAATGGGCTGGCAACGGCAGGGCAGTATCTTGCGCGTGGTGTCGATGGTGCGTGGAATCTGGCATTGGAACTGATGGCCTCCAATCCGCATTTCCGGGAGACTGGCGTACAAAATGCCGTCTATCAGATAATCGTCGACGAGTGGGGATCGCCTCTGCGTCGGCTTGGCGCGTATGACAATGCCCCTGTCGTTGTTGAGCCAGAGATGGTCAACGCCGTTTGGGATCTCGGCGCGGCAGCGACGGCTTATAGGAATCTGGGCGTCAACGAATCTGCGATAAAAGCCACCACGGGCCGTGCGACAACTGATTTCATAGGGAATGCCAAGGTGACATCTTTTGGAAGAACACTAGGCGAGGGAACAATTGATGTGCGATCTACAATCGAGGGGATTAAGAATGGAACAATCAAGGAGAGGGCGACCTTTCTTAATATTGAGGGACTGCTACCTGTCAAAGGGTCTGAATACTATAAGGAGTTTGTTCTTCCAACGCCAACCACTCCAAAAGTTGGACCGCAACGAATCATCCAGGGGCGCAATGGGGAATTATACTATTCGCCTGACCACTACCACAGCTTTATTCCTCTAAATTAGGAACACTAAGTAAAAGGAACACACAAATGCATTTTTTTAAGCAACGAGAAGGGGTCGGTAATGTCGGAAAGACTGTAGAAATCCCTGCTGGGATTGTTGACAAGAACCTTTTATTTACCTTCTATAGCAAGGCATTTCATTTCCCAGATTGGTTTGGATTCAATTGGGATGCATTTCTTGACTGTCTACGCGATGTGCGAGATAGCTTCAGTCAGATTACCATACAGCATTCGGATATTCCCTTCTTGTCAAATCCAAAGGACAAGGAAGCATATCTTGACATATTGTTGCAGACTTGTACATTACATAAAGATAATGTGATTGTGAAATTCCCAAGCGAGCTGTTGGATGAAATAGATGAAGTGATACTTGCACACTGGCGGGGCGAATATTGTGACATTATGACAAAGGAGGATGTTTTGACTATAGTTACGAGGATTGTTTCCCCTCAGGAATCAAAGGAGTAACGGAACATTGAGAACGGTATTTACAGCATTTCTATTCCTCTGCGGCATCGTCGCTCATGCCCCGCGCCCCGCGCCGTGTCCTTGCGACGCCGCCGAGTCCGCGCTGGGAGCCGAGACAGGCGTGGGCATGGCGGCGGGAGTGGCCGTGGGGATTTATGGAAGCGATGTCGCCTTCGCGGGCCACTGCACGATGGTGAACGGCGTTCCGCAGGACACGCTGACGTCGCAGGGCCTTCAGGCCGCAGACGTCAATATGGAATTCGCTGATGGATCGCAGGGGCGACGATTCAATCTGCATGCAGATGCTGTAAAGAAAGGAAGGCAGAATGACTGAAAAATGGAAAGTGTTTGCGGCGGTTGCGGCGATGGCGCTCTTCGCTGGGATGACGTTCGTAAAGCTGCGTCTGCTTTGGAGGCGTCCGCTGCATAGGGCGGTTGCGTTCTGTCGCATGTCGGCGGCGTCGGCGCTGTTTCTGGCCGCATTGCTTGTGGGCGTAGTACGGCATGGCGTGTCGAAGGTCGCGAGAGAGACGGACCGAGCAAGTCGGTCCTCGCCCTCGACCCAGCGTCTGACGGAAACGGAACAGCCGTTACGCGACGGAGATGGAGGTCCCCCGCTTCCGCCAGAGGTCATCCGGTTCACGGTTTTTGCCGTCGATACGAACGCCGTGCATTTCGCAGCGTCGCTGCCGCCAGACATCGACTTGCCGGAACGCAGGCTCGATCTGTTTGCGGCGTACGATTTGAACACGAATGCTTGGGAACTTGTGGGAAACTACGACATTCCTCTCGCCGTGACGAATCTCGTGGACGCCATTCCTCTCGCTACATTTCCGTTCCCGGCGATGGACAGGCTGTTTCTCGCACTTGGCACTCGGGCCGACCTTGATGGTGACGGCCTGATCGACGCGCGTGAGAAGTTTATGTTCGGCACGAGTCCGAACTTTGCGGACACTGACGGCGACGGCGTTCTCGACGGCGACGAACTGGCGCAGATTCCGCCTGTCGATCCGCTGAATCCCGACAGCGATGGAGATGGTTATCTTGATGGCGAAGAACTGCTCGCCGGCACGTCGCCGCTCTTGGAAAACGATGGCGCCGACGTTACGATTCGCTACTACTACGATGACGACGACAGGCTCACGGCAGCGTACGCTGGTTCCGCCGAGGCGTCGTCAGTCACGGCATTGTCCCCCGCCGGCAATCCCGCTCGCCAGTCGTCAAAATGAGAATCGCCAATAAGTCAACATTAAGAAAGGAATCCCACAATGAATACAAAGCCGTTGTTCATCGTGATGAGCGCGCCCTCCGGGTGCGGAAAGTCAACGCTTATCGACATGCTTCTGCAGGAGTACCCAGATCTCGAGTACTCCATCTCGTGCACCACGCGCGCGCCGCGCGGCAATGAGGAGGACGGCGTGGACTACCACTTCCTCACCGTGGAGCGCTTCCGCGAGCTGCTCGCCGAGAACGCGTTCCTCGAGTATGCCGAAGTGCACGGCAACTACTACGGCACGCTGCGCGAGCCGATCGAGGACGTTCTGCGCGTGGGCCACTCGATGATTCTGGATATCGACGTCGTCGGCGCCGCCAAGGTGCGACACTTCGTCATGTGCCATCTGCCACCGGAAGATCCGCTGCGTGCAGGCTTCATGGACATCTTCGTGAATCCGCCCTCGCTAGACGAGCTGCGCCGCCGCCTAGAAGGACGCGGCACCGACGCCCCTGACGTCATCGAGCGCCGCCTCGCCAACGCAGAGGGCGAGATGGCCCGCGCCGGCGAGTACATGTTCCAGGTGGTGAACGACGACCTCCACATGGCCTACCGCCGCCTCTGCGACCTCATCGAGGTGCGCAGCGGGCGCATGTAGAATCGCTGCATTTGCATATTCTCATCTGAGCCGGAATCTGATAGAATAAAGTCAACCCCCAAGGAGAAAAAGACAAATGAAGAAGATCATGCTCTCTCTCGTGTGCGCCGCGCTTGCGTTCGGCGCTTTCGCCGAAGGCGCCACGCGCGCCGACAAGATACGCGCCAAGCTCGACGGCAACGACCGCAACTACGTGTTCGTTACCATGCACCGCGGCGACTGGCGCCACTATCCCGAGAACTCGCGCGACGCCATCATTGGCGCCATCAACCACGGCGCCGACGTCGTTGAGCTCGACGTGTGCCGCACCAAGGACGGCCGCTTCGTGCTGCTGCACGACCGCAAGCTCGACCGCGTCACCGAAGGCAAGGGCAAGGTGGCCGACCACACTCTCGCCGAGATCAAGAAGCTCCACCTCAGGGAGAACCAGGGCGGCAAGAACGCCAAGGTCACGAAGTACGAGGTGCTCTCCCTCGAAGAGGCCTTTGAGATCGCGCGCGGCAAGATACTCATCAACATCGACAAGTTCCGCTTCTGGCCCACCGAGATCCTCGAATGCGTGAAGCGCAACAACATGGAGAAGTACGTGATTCTCAAGGGCGAGATGTCGCCCGCGCAGGTCAAGGAGACGTTCGGCAAGAGCTGGGACGACGTGATGAACGGCACGCTCTGCTTCATGCCCATCATCTGGATCAACCGCGAAGGCGCGATGGAGAAGTTCAACGACTGGCAGACACAGGCACGCAAGCCGATCGCCTACGAGCTCTGCTTCAAGGCCGAGAAGCCCATCGACGTTCTCGAGTCCCTTGCCAAGGACAAGGCCACCGGCCCGCGCATCTGGATAAACACGCTCTGGGACTCCCTCTGCGCCGGTCACACTGACGAGCGCGGGCATGGCGGCGACGCCAAGGGCTCCTGGGGATGGTGCCTTGACAAGGGCGCCACGATGATCCAGACCGACCGCCCCGCCGACTGCATCAAGTACCTAGAGTCCATCGGCCGCCACACGCTTGAATAGAAGGGCGATGAAACTCGTCGTCGTAGACGTGGGGAACACATCCACGGCCGTCGGCAAATGGTCCGGCGGCCGCGTGACTTGCGTTGCGCACTGCGACGACGGCTTCGCGGGCGCATCCGCGAAGGTAAGCGCGCTGGCCTCCGCCGGCGCGTGCGCAATGGCCTACCTCTCTGTGGTGCCGAAGGCCGATGCTGCGTGGCGGAGGCTCGCGAGAACGCTTGGACTTCCCTTCGTGCCGATAACGCACGAGCTTTTCTCTCAGGTGGCGCCGCCTCTGCTGGGGCTGCGGCTCGACTATCCGCGTCCCGAGACGATCGGCGCGGACCGCCTTGCCGACGCCGCTGCGGCCGTTGACCGCTATGGCGCGCCGGTGGTGGTGTGCGACTTCGGAACGGCGTTCACCGCGGCGGCCGTCACGACGGACCGCGTGTGGCGCGGCGGCGTGATCGCGCCCGGGTTCCCGCTGATGCGCGACTACCTCTACGAGCGCACGGCGAAGCTGCCGCGCATGAAGCTGGGCGGGAAGTGCCCGCGCATCGGAAGGTCCACAGAGGAGGCGATGCGCTTCGGCGCGTACGTGGGCTACCGAGGGATGGTGCGCGAGATAGTGGGCACGCTCGCCGCAAACTTCTCCACGGACTTCCGCCTGGTGGCCACCGGCGGGTTTGCGAAATGGGTGCTCAAGGATAGCGGAATGCCGTTCACCATCGACACCACTCTCACCCTGCACGGGGCGGGCCTTCTGGCTTCGCGCTCGGCCGAGGTTCTTAAATGTGCCAAGACGAGATAGGCGTGGCGCCGCGGAGACGGTTCGCCGCGCTTTGGGCGTGGCTTGCGGCGGCGTTCGCGATAACGGTGTGGAGCGTCACGTTCGCAAGCACCCGCGTATTGCTGCGGGATTATTCG
>JAFUDL010000103.1 GCA_017459225.1 Kiritimatiellia bacterium | reverse complement strand
AGGGGGGGCAATCACTGCCAAGAACGCCCTTCAAGTTCTTTCCTCCTTTGCTTGCGTATTCCCATTCAGCTTCAGTCGGCAGGCGAAACACATTCCTACCGAGACGTTCTTTGAACTTATCAGTAAGTTTCTCACAGAAAGCCTCCATCTCGGGAACGGTGATGTTGCCCACCGGAGCATCCATAAGTTCCGCCGCCTGGTTCTTGCCCTCTCCCATGACCACGTGCCACTGGGCATACGTCACCGGGAATTTGCCGAGCATGAAGTCTTTGGTAAGTATCACCTGATGTGTTTTGCGAGCCTCTCTGTTCAATGGCGAGCCAAACCGTTTCCAGCACTCATAGCCCATCGTGAATTCGCCGGCGGGACATTTGATCAACTCAAGATCAACGCCGGCGGCAAGATGCAGCTTGACCGTCCTTGCCCTGCGGTCGAACCAGTCGCCCTTCTGGAAAAACAGCGTACCGTATGCCTTTGAATCCTCGATTCTCCTCTCGGCCTGCATTCCGGCAAGCCCCGAAACACCCTTCGCCATGATCAAATCCTTGTATATCTCCGCCGCGTGCAGCCTGAAGGCCCTCTGGAGCTCTCTGCTCTTCTGCGCGGGATAATCCCACCAGAAATCGGCGATCTCCTTCGCCTTCGCGGCAAAGTTGGTGCCGCCTCCGCGTTCGGCTTCGGCCATGGCTGCGGCCCTGCGGTCGTCGCCCTTTGTGAACTCGTCAAGGGCCATCGGCCACGGACCCAGAAAGGCATACAGCTCCGCGGTCTTGAGATGGAGCGCCCCATTCTTCGGATCCTTCGCGGATTCCGCACGGGCGGCCTCCAGTTCGTTCTGGCAGCGCACACATGCCTTTGCCTCGTCAATAAGACCGCACAGCCGCACGTCGTTGGTGTTCGAGACGTCGCCAAAAGACGACTCTATGATGTTTGCCACAATCTGCGGCGGCATGTCTGGAATCAAGTACTTGAGAGTCTTCATCGAGTCGGCGGCCTTGTCGAACGCGCCGTCATGCACGTATAGATTGAACGCGCCCTTTACAAGCAGCAACATCTCCGCTTCCGAATCGGCCTTATTCTCCGCGAGGTCGAGCGCCGCCTCGGCAACTTCCGCACGCGTCTTCTTGCCGGCTTCCAGCGCCTCCCTTTCCGGCTTCATGATGTCCTGAACGAGAGACGCGGCCTTGTCCACTTCCTCTCTGGTGGGCATCGCAACTAGCATCGCCGAGGCCATCGCCAGCGAAAGCAGCATCTTAGTCTTGATGTTGATTGCAGTTCTTCTCATTTGCTATAAATATTCGCATGCAGCCCGCTAATCTCCCGAGGGAGTCTCGGCATTTTCATCGGCATACTCCTCCTCGATCACTGCAATTGCACTGTCAACGCGAAACTTGATCTTGTATATCACGTCGCGCGAAACGCCAAATTTCCTCTCGACCTCGTCAATTGGACGGCCTTCGATCACATACGCACGATATACGGACTTCGTCTGCACCGATAGCGCGGTCTTCGTGAGCACATGCTCCACCGCCGCCTCGTGCTTCGCCCTGGCCCAGGAAAGGTCTATCTCGTCGGGCTGACTAGCGGGAACGATCAGTTCGCAAGGCATGCTGGCGGAATCAAGCTCACCGTTGCCGCGCAGCACCTCCAGAGAAATCTTCGCGCCATCGTCGCGCCGCGCCTCTTCTCTGCGGTAGAGAGAAACAAGCCGACGCCGAATCAGCATCGCAAGAAAAGTCCTGAAGCGCGACTTGTCCGCATCGTAGCGATTGTTCTCAAGAATGTCCACGAGGCTCACATAGACATCCTGAATGACGTCGTCCGGGTCGTGCGTATGGTCGTTCATTTCGATGAAACGGCGCATCGCGGGCGTGTAAAGTTCGAAGAAGCGCACCCACGCCGCCTCGCTTACACCGGTCTTCCTGGCGGCGAGCGTCTGGAGAAGCGTAGAGGAAGTGGAAGGAAACACTCTCATCTATTCACCTCGAATATGCCATCCGGGCCGAACATCCTGGCGAAATCGCACTCCACCCCCGGCGGATTGCGTCTAACCAGCCAAACCGCTACGCACAATGCCGCAACCGCAACGACAGCTTCAATGACCGCCATCTTGACCTTCCTTGGAATCGTCCGCGATGGCCCAGCAATACCGCTCGGTTTCGACTCCACCGCAATCGGAACGCCCATTGAACTGCTCGCCGCTTCCGCCGCAGGAACTGGTGCCTCCAGCTTACTCGCGAGGGCGCTTAGATCGGACGGGCGCTTGCGAGGATCTTCGCGCAGCATCGGCGGCAGCACCTGGCTCCACGGGAGTTCAAAGGTGTCAAGGATCCTCAGGACTTTCGATTCTGGCATGTACCAGACGCCAGTGAGAAGATAAATGGTCAGCACCGCAAGCGAATATACGTCAGACGCGGGCGTTGCCTCCTCGCCGTGCTCGACCTCCGGGGCCATGTAGCCGTGCGTGCCCATCACGAGGCGCGAATTCGGCGTTGCGGAGATTATCGTCTGCTCCGCGTTCATCCGGCTCAGGCGGTTGTCTGCCAGAAGCCGCGATACGCCGAAGTCGGAAAGAATCACGTGCCTCTCGGCATTCAAAAGCACGTTGCTCAGCTTTATGTCGCGATGGACAATGCCCTGTGCGTGTATGTAGTCCAGCGCTGCGGCAAGTTCAACGAACCACTGATGGACTACTCTCTCTTCGAGGTCGGATGTCTTGACGTCCGCAAGCGTGTGCGGATTGCCGTCCTTGTATAGGACAATGTCCATCACGAAGTAGAGCGTCTGGGTTGGCTCGTCGAAGTTCAGGTCGAACACCCGGACAATGTGCGGGTCGTGAAGCCGAGCGAGAACTTTGCCCTCGGCGAGGAATTTGCCCTTGAGTACGTCGGCATGGCCGCCCTTGGCAAGCGAGAACGTCTTCAGCGCATAGTGGACGCCTAGCTTGACATGCTCGACTTCGTACACAACGCCCATGCCTCCCCTGCCGAGAGACCTGACTATGCGATAGACGCCGATTCTATCATCTGGACTAAACCTCGTCATGTCTTACCACCAAACGATTTGCTCTTCTGTGGACATTCCTCCTATTGCGCCACACATTATATCAAAATTCGCCAAACATGGGAGTGACGAAATTTGAAATTTGAAAACGCAGAATGGCACCTAAGTGCAGTGTGTGCTAAAATAGTTGACATGAAAACCACTTGTCCATACAGCCACATGTCCATAGAACCATTCGAGTCCCCTCAGTACCGCAGTACGCATAGTGCTCTTCCCCCTTGGCCGCAGCGGACGTTTTGCAACTGGTTAAGAAGGAAGACTGAAAATACGCGGGCGAGTTAAGCCGCGGGGACAGTCCCCATAGTGTCCCTTCAACGCGCTGGCAGCGTGTTGTACTCAAATTTCAAATTTCCAAATTCCCGCTTGCGTTGGGTGGGGGAATGTGGCATACTATTTCCGTCTTGCCCGTACAATGGTGAGGTGACAGATTTCCCGCGCGGGAGGGGTTCGTTTTTCGTAACCTGATCGGTGGGGTGATTCTAAGATAGTGGAAACAATTATGTCAGACTTGCAGCGCAATATGATCAATTACATGGTTGTCTGCGTAAACGATTATGCGGACAGGCATGGTTTGTCGTATGCTGAAACGTTTGACTATCTTTTGCGGAATAAGGGGTTGGATTTCCTTGAAGATTGCTATGACGCAGAACACACTCTTTCGCTCGATACGGCGCTAGACGATCTTGATGCCATATGTAAACGCAATGAAGGACTTGTGGCATGAGGTTGTACCACGGTTCAAACACGGCGTTTCGAGAGGTTGATCTTTCCCTTTGCCGTCCCAATAAAGATTTTGGACAGGGCTTCTATCTTGCGCCTGACAGAATCTCGGCAGAGCGGATGGCAAAGCGAACAGTCCGGAGATTCGGCGGCAAGGCTTGCCTAATGACGTTTGAGTTTGACGAGGCGGGGCTTGCCGATGTGCCTGTGAAGCGGTTCCAACGACCGTCTGCGGAATGGGCCATGTTTGTGATGGCAAATCGCCGTCAGTATGTTGAAGCGGCAGATCACAACCGTGACAATCGATATGGCATGGTTGTCGGACCTGTTGCCAATGACGACCTCGCGCTCCTCTTCCGACAGTTTGCGCTAGGTTTGGTGACCGTGGAGATGCTGGTGCGCGAGATGCAGTTTAAGCAACTGACGATTCAGTATTCGTTCCATACGCCTTTAGCGGTCTCGGCGCTCAAGTTTGTGGGGGTGGATGATGTCTATTAAGCAGAAACAGCTGATGGAGTATGCGACGCAGGACCTTGTGGCTATGGTTGTTGAACGGGAGGGCCTTTCGATACAGGACGCGATGGGTGTGGTTTACCACTCGAGATTGCATGAAAAGCTGCATGATGTCGAGACGGGGCTGTATCTTGAAGGGTCGGAGTATCTTTACGGACTTCTAAACGAAGAACGTTCCGTCAAGGCCTGCCAGTAGAAAGCTTGCATTCCACACCGTAATCTCAAGACTTATGCCCGCTACGTCAGAAACAGAGGCCAGAACCTCGAAGCACTGGGAGAACGGGCGTCTTGTCCGTTCAACAGCCAGATTTGAGGAGTTGGGAAATCCCGAATTGCTTGTGATCAGATTGCATTAGGGGTTTGGGACAGTACCCAACTGCCAAATATAGTTCGATTCCGTTGTATACTGGCCATTGATGATGATGGGCATTCAAAGCGATTTTAGGCTCTTCACAAGATCTGTTATGGTAGCAAAAAACTCATCGGCTTTTTCCATTGCCTTAAGTTTGTGCGTATAGACCTTACTTACTTACATCAAAAGATTCTGTAATCTGTGTGTGGTTGGACGATGCGAAGCATGGATGAAGCGGTAGCGGAACCGATTTTGCGAGCTCTTGGAGTTAGAGTCTTCCCTCCTCGGTGAATAACGTAGATACGCCCAAATGCTATTGGGAGAACGGGCTCCCATCCCGTTCGCGTTTGGCAGGCCATCGTCTGCCCTTACGAACGGGCAAGGTGCCCGTTCTCCTAGTGCCGCCCCGCCGTGTGAGGAGCGTCCCCGCTTAAGGAACGGCGAGGATCACGCGGTCGATCCAGATGTAGCTTTCGCCTTCTGTGCCGGGGCGGAACATGGGGCCGGTGAACTTCACTGATACCCACAGCTCCAGCTCCTTTCCGAAGAGGTTCGGAAAGTTGCCCGTCTTCAGCTGCGTGGTCCACGCGCGCGTGAGCCACAGGTAGCAGCGGTCGTTGAACTTCGCCCTGCATAGGCGGTACCATTGGTAGCCATCACCTTTCACCGTCTTGAAAGATCCGTTGCCGAGCGACTTTTTCGCATGTTCGTCGTAGACCCCGCCGCCGAACGGCAGCTGGAAGTAATGGCTCTTGTCCGCCGCAGTGCGCATCGCCCGCCCCACTGGGCTCTCAGGGTCGTCCACGAGAGTCTCGTTCTTCCCATGGCTCGTGAGGAACTGCGCGGGAAAATCGTAGAAGCTTCTGTCGCGGAACTGATCTGGCACGGGGAGGGACTTTGGCGGGGTGAGGATGCCGGCCAAAAAGTCATGTTCCTTTTTGACGAGATCCTTTGCCTTTGGATAGGGCGCGATCCACTTTGGCCAGTCGTCCCGCAGGCGCGCCTTCGCGGCGTCGAACCCTGGGATCTTCGTTTCCTCTGCGCCATCGCGTCCAGGAGCGTGAAAGAGGATGGGACGCGACCGCAGGCAGATCAGGCGGTCGAGTCCGAGCCGTGCATGCCGCACGCGCGCCAGCAACTTTGCATTCCCGGCAACTGCAGCCTCGGCCGCGTCAAGCATCTGGTTGCATGTGGCGACGTCTTCCGTCGTGATGTACTTGAATGCGGAGAGCTGCGGGAACCAGCTCACGAACGCGTTCTTCTCGCGGCGGATCTTGTCGAGGTGGCGCCGGTAGGCGAGGATGTGCTTGCCCGCGGGGCCGTAGTATTCGCGCATGAAGCGTTCGATAAGCGCGTTGCAGTCGAGGTCCGGGTTCTCCATCAACTTCGTCTCGAGGAAGAACTTAAGTTCCCACATGTCGGCCTTGTAGGGATGCTCGTGTTCCCAGAAGATGCCAGAGACGTTGTACGTGCGGTAATGGCGGAAGAGGTCGCCATAGTGGAATTCGCTTGCAAAGGGCAGGTCCGTGAGCCCCTTCGAGAACGTGATCGCGTAGTCCCAGACGAAGAGATGCTTCGTGGCCTTGCTCCAGGCGATCACGCGGTCGTAGTATGCGCGGTTGTCGGGTTCGGCGATGGACGAGGCCTGGTTGGAGTCGGTGTCGCAGAGTCGCACGATCACGTTGTCCGCCGCGCGCACGCCTCCCGTGGGCACGTCCTGCGTGTACTGGTATGCCCATGTGCAGAGCAGAACGTTGGGATATTTCTTTGCCACTTCGGCGGCGAGCGAGTTCACGAAGTTCAGGTTGACGCCCGAGAGGCCGTACTTCTCGGCTGCGGCGTTGCAGCGGTCGCACTGGCAGTAGCCGCGGTTGTCGTTGTGCGAGATGTCGTAGATGCGAGGAGGCTCCACGCCGCTCTTAAGGGCCTTTGCGTTTCCCTTCTCGATGTTGGCGAGAAGGCGCTTGAGCACCTCGTCCTGCACTTCGGGGTTCGTGAGGCAGAGCTGTCCGTCGCGCTGCCCGCCCACACGCTTCCCGCCGCGTAGGGAGAACCACTCGGGATGGTCCTTCATGTGCTTCTCGGCGTTGAGGTAGTAGTCGAACGTATGGCAGAAGTTCGGCGGACCGAAGGCGAACGCGCCGCCGAGAGCCGCGTCGCCGTGGGCGTTCATGCGCACGCGCCGCTCGAAGCGAGCGTGGTTGGAGCCGCTTTCCGAGCGATAGATGTCGCGGAAGGCGAAGGCGGGCTGGCCATGCATGTCGAGCGCCGGGAGGTCGAGCGGACCCGCCGGCGGCACGTCTTCCTCGAACTCGCTCCACCATCGCACGCCGCAGCAGTCCTCCAGAAAATGGTACACGGCGAAGAGTGCACCACGAGCACCGCCGCCGTTCAGCAGCACTTCGTTGCCGAACGAGCGCACGATCCACTTTTCGGAGGGAAGCTGCGAGGAGAGCAATCCCTCCCGCCGCGCAAGATCCGTGTCGCCCACGCGGAAGACTACACCCTCCTTGCCGCCCACGCGCAACTTGCCCGCCACGCGCCTTTCGAGATATGCGGAAAGTTCGTTCATGGCGGTCTGCTCGTGTGGCTTCGGCGCACTAGGCCCCGCCACTTCGTACGGAGTTGCCGCGAATGCCAGGCCTGCAATCATGAAAGTGGTGACGATTGCCGCCGCCCGTATAAGAAGATGCTGTGCTTTCATGTTTATAAGAGTAGCATTTCCTTGGCGCTGCGGCAAGTCTAGTTTCGAAGTTTCGAGGTTTCGGAGTTTGACAATGGATGGTGGTTGAAGAACGCGGGGCGACATGCAACCCGATCCTTTGTCGTTTGTCTTCTGTCTTTTGTCCTAAAAACAATGTAAGATTCTGCCTATGACATAGTTCTCCCTTATGTGAAAGGAGATAGCACAATGTGAACATGACGAAGCGGCAACGTCCAAATTATTGGCCGCTAGACTGAATTTTGGAAACAGATGTTTCCGATTTTCAATAAAATCGTATGGCAGATGGAAGTTGTTGCGTCTGCATATATAAATATCAAGCATTAAACCTAACCCCAACCCCAAAGGAGTACTTAGAATGAGCTACATTGAGCAGACAGATGAATTGTTTACCGAGGACGTGATCAATACCGAGGAGATTGTGGATGGAGAGGAACTGACGGATGCAGAGGAACTGACTGAGAAGGAGGTCAAGCTCGCGAAGGAGAAGGAGGCGATGTCCAATGAGACCGTCCAGCTTTACATGCGTGAGATGGCGCGGGTGCCACTTATGACTGAAGGCGAGGAGCTGGCGGCATTCAAGGCCATGGAAGCGGCGAAGAAGAGCAGCAGAAAGCTCTTCAACCGGTTCAGGTTCGCGCCGGCGATGTATATGCGGCTGCTGGACAGAATCGAGGGGCAGGACGGACGGTTCGACGGAATCGTCTCTGTAGATTTCTCGGGCGGCCGGGCGGAATATGTGGCGATGATACCAGAACTGAGGCGAAAGCTGAAGTGTGTTCGCAGCAGTGCGGATATGGAGAGGTTCGCAGAGAAACTTTGTATAGAGCAGAAATGTTTTGAGTCGCTCTGCGCAGAAGCGGAAGAGCGACTCTATCGGCCTTGCGGGGCTTTGATCGCCGAAAAGGTCCGCCTGCTCGCGAAACGGCCTTCGAAGAAACGTGACGTCGAACTTGCCGCAATTCGAACGAGATTGGCGTCTTTGGAGAAGGAGTCCGGAATGGCGGCGGGAGAATTCGTGGAGCGTTTCGGCGAACTGCGCAGGCAGTTGGAGATTCTTCAGTCAAAGCGCACTCGCGTGGTCGAGGCAAACCTCAGGCTAGTGGTCTCCACCATCAAACACCTTCTGCATCTTGGCCTGGAGTTTCTTGATCTGGTCCAGGAGGGCAACACCGGTCTTGTGCGTGCGGTGGAGCTTTTCGACTACCGGCGAGGCTACAGGTTCTCGACCTACGCCACATGGTGGATCCGCCAGGCCGCGACGCGAGCGATAGCCGATCAGGCCCGCACGATCCGCCTGCCGGTGCATCTGATTGAGCAGATCCACAACATGAACCGCGTATGCGCGCAACTTGTGCAGCGGCTGGGAAGAGATCCCTCCGCCAAGGAACTAGCCTGGGAAATGGGGGTGCCCGAGTGGAAGGTGCGCTCGCTCAGAAAAATGGCGTGGACGCCCGTCTCTCTTCAGACGAAGGTTGGGGACGACGAAGATGCCTGCATGGGCGACTTCGTGGAGGATACGACCGCCGTCGATCCTGGCGAGGAAACCGACAAGAGCCTCATGCGCGAGCAGCTGATATCCGCATTGGGCACTCTGAACGCCCGCGAACGCGAGTTGCTCGAATACCGCTACGGGCTTGTTGACGGCAATTGCCGCACGCTCGAGGAGGTGGGGCGGATGCTGAACGTCACGCGCGAGCGTGTGCGTCAGCTCGAGACGAAGGCTCTCCGCCAGCTGCGCCATCCCACACGGTCGCTCCGTCTGCGCGGATTCATTGCGAAGAGCGCCTAAGACATGGGATGAAATTTATCCTAGAAAAATCAACTCCAGGTGTAAGAAAAACCCTACCAGAACAATTTAAAATCATGGTGAGCACTATGAAAAACACAAAAACCAAACTCAAGCCGGGCGAGCGAATCTGCAATCGCTTCGAGCCCGTTCCGATTACGCCCCGCCAGATGGTGGAGGCGCTCGACTGCGACGAGACCAAGATCAAGAGTCTCGTCATCGACAACTCCGCCTACAAGCTGAGCGACCGCTTCTACAAGACGCTGGCCGGCGAACTTGGCATACCATACGGCGTGTTTGGCTTCTTCACGCCGCTCGAGGTGATGGAGCGCGCGGCCGCGAAGGTTCCGGACCTTCAGCTGCGCGTGACGGTGGACACCGAAGGCCGGCAGGCTCTCGGCCTCACCCAGAACAAGGGCCTGCCGATGCCCATCAACTACATCGAGAACGTTCTGCACAACGACAAGCGCCTTACCGGCGTAGAATACAGCGACGGTGTGCTGAGCGCGATGCTCGACCTTGACGACCCGTGGGACGTGCCTAACGACAGCACATACGGAATGCGCGTGCGCTGTCGCGTGCCGGTGGACGGCGTTGGCATGCCAGACATGAGCCTTGCCACATGGCGGCAGGTCTGTTCCAACGGGGCGGTGGCAGAGACTTCGCTCTTTCGCACGAAGATGGAGATCAAGGACAACAGCGGCGAACATTTCCGCCGTCTGCTGGCATCGTTCAGCAATCCGTCCGGCGTGGAGATGCTGCAGGAGCGCATGTGCAATGCGGCAGAGACGAAGGCGTCCGTTGGCGAGGTGGTGCTGCTGGAGGGGCTGATACGCCGTTCCGTGGCGAACGCCCGCAACCAGATGCTGCTGCGCGAGCGCCTGAACGACGTAGCCGACAATCCTTGTGTGCGCTACGGCGTGACTGACCTTGCGAACATCGGCCAGAAGAAGCGTCCACTCCTGCCCGTGGGGTGCAGCGTGGCCGACCTTCTGAACTTCGCATCCGAACTGGGCACGCACCATTCGGATCTGCTCAAGTCCGATTCCACGCTGCAGTCGTTCTCCGGGACGCTGCTCTCGAAGGGGTTCGACCTTGAGGGACTCTACCCGCACACGGCGCGCACGAGCAGCTTCTATCTCAACGGCATCAACTTCTCAAAGGGGGCTGCGTAGGGATATGCAGTACGAAGATAGACCCTATCAGCAGGAGGCGATCAGGGAGGGTGTGGCCGCGTTCACCGAACGCGGCCACAATTCCGTGCTGCTTGAATCGCCTGTGGGCTCCGGCAAGACGTACATGGCCCTTGAGATGATACATCGCCTTCAGCAGCATCTAGGCCATACGCTCAAGGTGGGCTGGGTGGCGCCGCGTCGCCATCTGCTTCAGCAGATGATGGAGGCTAACCGCGACCTCTACGGCGACCGCATTCGGCCAGTGTCGCTCTTCGAAAAGGCGCCGCCCGAGGTGGACCTGGTCGTTCTCGACGAGGCGCACCACGAGGCTACGCAGAGCTGCGTGCTGCTCTACGAGAAGATGCGCGCAAAGTGGACGATCGGTCTCTCGGCCACGCCAATGCGCACGGACCGCATGAAGCTCTCCTTTCAGGAGACGGTGCGCACATGCTCCATCGGTCGTCTCGTTCGCGAAGGGCATCTAAGCCAGTTCAACACGTACGTTATACCGAACTACGGCGTGGACACGGTGGCGGACTTCTATCTCGCCGATCCTCTCCGCTGGGGCAAGAGCCTCGTCTTCTTCTCCACGATCGCCGAATGCGTGGCGTTCCGCGAGCGCCTTGCCGCCGTGGGTATCGGCTGCGAGGTGGTGACGAGCGATAGCGACAAGGAGAGCCAGATCGAGGCCTTCGCGAGTGGCCATGTGCAGGTGGTGGCGAACGTGGCGATGCTCACTGAGGGTTTCGACCAGCCCGACGTGGCGAGCATTTTCGCGCGCGACGCCTCTCGCCTGCCGACGATTCAGATGTGCGGACGCGGCCTGCGTCGCGCACCAGGCAAGGTGGCCTGCAACATCGTGCAGAGCGCCAACACGAACTATCTCTTCGAGCGTGTGGCGCATCCCCGCAACGCATTCAGGTGGCAGCAGGGACGCTGGCTCGCGCTCACCGACGGCACGGAGGCGATCGAACAGACGTTGAAGGAGACGCTTCGCAGAATCGGCGCGCGAGAGAAGGAGGACCGCAAAAAGCGCAAGAACGATTTCAGTGAGGCGGCACGCGTGGTCCCTCAGCGCTTCGCGCGCTCGATCGCGCGCCTCACGCGCGTGGAAAAGGAGGAGAAGACGTATTATGCGGCTTATGGCAGAGTGTATGCGGCAATCGAGCGTTTCCGCCGTGCGGCGCATGCAGCGTGCTGGAGCGGCACGCCTGGTCCTTGCGTGATCCACCTCGACAAGAGTTATCATATAGACCAGAAGCGGGTGACTTCGATCCCCGACTTCCTGCACAATGACGACGACGAACCCGTACCGGCGCTTGCGGTGCGGCTTCGCACCTGCGTGGAACAGATGTGGAGAAGGCAGCTGTCGCACCGGCGGCTCGCCATGGATCTGCTGGCGGAGATGGTACGTCTGCGCATGCCTGCGGAGAAAGACGCCGACGGGCATCAGCTTTCAATGCAGATGGACCTCCTTGGCTACGACATGACCTCAAACAAGTACAGGCGCGACACGCCTGTTGCGAAGGTGCTGCTAGCGGCAGACGAACATCTGACAGCGGTGATACCTCTTCTTCGCGGCGCCTTCATGGACTCTTTCGACGCCACGAAGAAGGGCGATGCGCGGTACTATCTGGCTACAACGGCTACGCCTGGGAATTCCGCTGGCCCTACTACTGGTCAAGGCCCTGCGCAAACTTCTTGACAGTGTTGAAATCAAGGCCCAATCGTTCAAGATATCTGGAAAGCTGATCGTCTCGTCTCCTGGGATCCTTCTGGTTCCTGCGGAGGCGTCGGCTGGCTTCTGCCTGGCTGTTGGATTCCTTGCATACAGTGACGACGAACGCTAGTTGAGCAAGTT